>NZ_BAEX01000001.1 GCF_000246945.1 Myroides injenensis M09-0166 | reverse complement strand
TTTTTTTATGCTGTAAAATTTCACTTGCCTTCATTTGACAAATCCCATATGCTTTTATTAAGCTAAGGAGTTTTTAGTATTGTAAATACCGATATACCACTAACAATCAGTAACATACTAATCTTATTTAGAAAAAATAAATATAATATTGTTTTATATCATTATCTTATTTATTTTTGTTCTAAATTAATTTAACGATATAACTAATTAAAGATGAAGCTAACAAAACTTTTTACAGCATTTGCTGTTATGGCCTTTTTGATAACAGGGTGTTCTAGTGATGATAATAATGAAATTCTAAGACCTGATAATAAAGATCAGGTAGAAGTTCCATCAGGTCTACCTATTACTGGAAAATATATTTTTCCACATACAGAAGCAATGCCTCTACCTTTTACATTTACCAAAGATAAGATTGTAATCACCTATAAAGATGACAAATCTTCTCAAGATGAAGTATATGATATACATAAAGTATACAAAAACTCAACTAACATTATTAAAGCAGTAACATCTAAAAAAGATGTTGAAGGATTTAAGGTATTCTTCTTTAGAAATGAAACTGAGGAAGGTGTAGAAATCAATATGGATTACGATTTTGAAAAAGAAGAAGATGCAATTAAAGCAGCATTTCCACTAGACCAAACTAAAGCTCGCATAAATGTAAGAATAGACAACCCTCATGGAAATATGAAATTTGGTTGGTTGAAATTAAGAAAAGAAAAAGAAGGTTTTAATTTAGATAAACTTAAAGGTGATTATGGTACAGTGAAATTAGGACAAGGGGGAATTGCACAATATGTATTTAGTTTAGGAAATGAAGAAGAAGCTTTTATATTTATGGTTGAGGATGAAGCATCAGCATCATTCAAACTTAAAAAAGTAGCAGAAGATGATACTATTGGTCAATTAATTTATGAAGTAACTGGTTCAACAGGATATTACGCGGGAAGAACTGGTCAATTCTTAACGATCTATGCCAAAGATATTTCTGAAACAGGAGACAAAGCTACTTTTGCAATTGCAACTAAAGATGGAAGTGGATCAGTAGCTGGTAGTAAAGGAGATATAGTTGGCAAAACAATTGAAGAAGCAAAAACAATTAAAGCTCCAGAAGCTGATAAAGTTTGGAAAGAAGATATGATGTCTTATGCTCATGCTTGGATTCCAACAACAAGAAAATAATTTTCTGAATATTGATTTTAAGCAAAAAAGGTGTTGAAGCTTTTACTTCAACACCTTTTTTATTTTAGTCTATTTTCCTACTCAATCTTTAACGAGTGATACAATTCTAAAGCTTTGCCGTCTGTCAACATAGAAACAAAATGACAAACATTCATCAATCGTTCATATAAACTTTCACTCTCCAAGTGATATTTCTCTGGTAATAACTTTAACACCAACGAGTCATAATGTGTTTCTTCCCCGTAATATTTATTATTCACAGCAGTTATAAAACTTTCTAATAGTGTATGAATTACTTTATAACCAATAATCTCTTTCTCTATTACTTCCTTACTTTGATATACATTGTTTATACTAACAGCCAATATATCTTTCATTTGTGCGATATAAGAGCACTTCTCCGTTAAAGCATAAGGAAATTCACCATTGAGTATTTTCTCCTCATTATCAATGAATATACGCGTTACATCTTGAATTAGACTACCAATAGCTAATGCTCTTAAGTAACTAACTCTATCTTCTTTTGACTGTAATTGTGAATAGGTTTGAGGATTAATATTATTCTGTACAATCTTGATTAAAAACTCTAAAGCATGTTCTTCAGGAATCCATCCTAAATTAATTCCATCTTCAAAGTCAATAATTGTATAGCAGATATCATCAGCAGCCTCTACTAAATACGCTAAAGGATGACGGTGGAAAGCAGTCTGTAAACGGTCTTCTTTCATTAATAATCCCAGCTCTGACACTACATCGATAAAAGCTTCTTTATCTCCTTGAAAAAAACCAAACTTCTTATCAGATATATCTCTTGTTGGTTTCTTAGGCAAACTTTCTTTGGGATACTTCATAAAAGCACCTAAAGTTGCATACGAAATGCGCAACCCACCTATTACACCTGGTCGAGATTTTGTCAATACAGAAAACCCATTGGCATTCCCTTCAAAATCAATAAGATCCTGCCATTCTTTATCAGTTAATTCACTTTGATATTGACTTCCTTTTCCTTTGCTAAAGAAATCACCAATAGCTTTTTCTCCAGAATGTCCAAAAGGTGGATTACCAATATCGTGAGCTAAAGATGCTGCAGCTACTATTGCACCAAAATCATTAACAGTATAACCGTATTCTTCTGCTAGATAAGTATATTTATTTAACAATCGTTCTCCCACATTTCGACCAAGAGACCTTCCTACAACAGATACTTCTAAACTATGTGTTAACCGTGTATGTACAAAATCTGTTTTAGACAAAGGGATAACTTGCGTTTTATCTTGTAAACTTCTAAATGGAGAAGAGAATATAATTCTATCATAATCCACTTCAAAACCATTACGAGTTTGACTTTCATCTAATCTATGTCTTATAAATGTATCACCGTGTTTCTTTAACGATAATAGTTTTTCCCATTTCATCATAAGTGAAAAAATTAAATAACTATATGCTTATAGCCCTAAGGCAATTTGACTATTAATAATATTATCCTTTACTGCTCTTTGCACAAGATTCTTTGCTTCTGCATAAGAGATATCATATACACGTTCAAACGTTCTATATTCATCTGGATATGCACTTAAAAGTTTATCGTAAAAAATATCTAAAGCTTCTTTATTTGGTGCTGTGTATTCTAATTGTAATTCAAATCGACGACGTAAAGCTTCATCTATCATATGAATTTGATTAGTTGCAGCCATAAGAATTGACTTTTGTGGAAGATTGTCAATCAATTGAAGAATAGCATTAACAACCCTCTTCATTTCACTATTATCTTTGTTATCATAATCTCTAATTTGACCTAACGAATCAAATTCATCAAAAAATAACACAGCACTTTCATATTGAATTTCTTTAAACAGACTTTCAATATTCTTTGCAGTTTCACCTAGCTTAGAAGATACGATAGTCGCTAGGTTAACTATAATTAGTTTCTTATCTAGATATTTCGCTATTGCTTTAGCAGTCATTGTCTTACCGCATCCTGTCTTACCATATAACAATATCTTATTGCTGACAGGTAATTCATATTTCATTAAAATTTCGCGATACTTGTATTCTCTTAAAAATTGCTCTATTTCGCGCTTGACATTATCATTAAACATAACGTCATCTAACGAAATCTTTGTGCGGTCAATATAGTACAAAGAACTCATAATGGTAAATAAATATTTAGTGTGTTGATAGTTAATTCTTGGTTAGAACCATTTGTGCGAACAACAAATATACTGCTTAATTTAAACAGAAAATAACAGTACAAAAATAAGATATAAACAAACTAAGTATTTACGATAATTACTCATAAACTAAATACTCTAAAGCATCTAAAAACACTAGCTATCAGTATTAAATATTAAAAAAAATGAGAACGAATAGTGATTCTATATAATATCATCTTTCCTTCTTTATCTCTGTAAAAATTAAAATGATTAGATCTTGACTTTTTATCTTTCTTTTCCTTGATTATCAATTCAAATACAGGAAACAATTGCATTCGCCACACATTAGAGTCATTAAAATATATATTAAAATCCGATGGCTCGATCTGTCCATCATCTACATAGCCACCCCAAGTATCCTCATGTATTTGCAGCTCACATTTATCTGCATTATTTTCTCTAGCAATCTCAAATAAACTACTAATACTTTCTTGGTAATTATTTAAAAATTCTTCTTTAGTTATTCTGTTATACCTTCCAATTTCTTTACCTTTTATTTCTATTACTACTTCAAGATGATCTGAAAGGTATTTCTTCCATTTATTACCTTTAGTTGCCGGTAAGAACTGTTTATTTACAAAATATTCAAATGACTTCTCAAGATTAAGAAAACTATAATATTTCCCATTCTTCCCTTTAAAACAATCATAACGACCATCATCAAAAGGTTTATCAGTAATCTTAACACTATACATATCTAACACAACGTTTGGCTCGCTAATGCTGTCTATTAAAATTTCATTTTTAATATTCAATAGTGAAGTTTTACCTCCAGTCCATACCCAATGTTCTTTATTATTTCCTAAGAATTCTTTTTTTGCACCAAGAAGTCCATAAACCATCCCATTATAAACTCTAGACAAATCAGAATAAATAGCGGGTATAGTAATCTCTCCATATTCGTTTAACAATCCTACTAATTTAGTTTCTTTATTAATAAAACGAATGTATCCTTCATTCTCAAAATCAGGACTCCCCACATCATAAAAATAAACTTGATCTCTATCAATTCTTTTATCTCGATCCTTTCTATCTTTTATTAAGTAATAAATTTCATAACCATCTTCTACATCATCCATAATTGTACGAATACGATGTGATGAAAATAAAGATTGCGTAATATCTTTCTTAGTTCCATCTATAAAGGTAATTTCTTGAGCAACACAACTTGTAATATTTATTAATAAAATACCTACTAACACAATAAACTTTCTCATTCTATTTATTTAATATACCATAAAATTAATGGAATCTTCTTTAATATCCATAGATATTAAAGTAAAAATCCCAATACTAAATTTAGTATTGGGATTTTTAAAGATTTACCTTTATGATTTTAAGAACCACACATTTCACAATCATCATCATTCTCTGACGCTAAACGTGATTTTTCAATCATAGTTCTATATTCATCTTGATTAATTTCTTCAACAATTACATTTTGTATCTTTTTTTGATTATCTAGTGTAAACTTAATAGCATCTACAGCTGATTTTGTTCTTAAATAATACATACCAGTTTTTAATCCAGACTTCCAAGCATAAAAATGCATAGATGTTAACTTAGCATAATTAGCTCCTTCCATAAATAAGTTAAGAGATTGTGATTGATCTATAAAATACCCTCTCTCTTTAGCCATATCAATAATATCTTTCATACTCAATTCCCAAACTGTTTTATATAATTCGCGAATATCAGCTGGTATATAATCAATATGTTGAATAGAGCCATTAGCTCTCATTATTTCTTGCTTTAAATCTTCATTCCACAATCCTAATTCAACCAAATCTTTTAATAAATGCTTATTTACAATAATAAACTCTCCTGATAAAACCCTTCTAGTATATATATTAGAAGTATAAGGTTCAAAAGCTTCATTATTTCCTAAAATTTGTGAAGTAGAAGCAGTAGGCATAGGGGCTAATAACAAGGAATTACGAACTCCATGCTCTATCACTTTTCTACGCAATTCATTCCAGTCCCATCTTCCACTTAACTCATCATCATTTATTCCCCACAGATTAAATTGAAACTCTCCTTTTGATATTGGTGAGCCTTCAAAAGTAGAATAAGGCCCTTCTTCTATTGCCAACTCCATAGATGCAGTCACAGCAGCAAAATAAATCGTTTCAAAAATATCTTTATTCAATTTTTTAGCAGCATCATTTGTAAAAGGTAGTCGCAACATAATAAAAGCATCTGCAAGACCTTGAACCCCTAATCCGACAGGACGATGCTTCATATTTGAATTTCTAGCTTCTTCAACAGGGTAATAATTTCTGTCAATTACTCTATTTAAGTTACGCGTAATTCGCTTGGTTACATCATATAAAAACTGGTGATTAAACTCTCCATTTTCTATAAACATAGGTAAAGAAATAGAAGCTAAATTACATACAGCAACTTCATCTGGAGATGTATACTCCATAATCTCAGTACATAAATTAGAAGAGCGAATCACACCAAGATTCTTTTGATTTGACTTAGCATTAGCGGCATCCTTATAAAGCATATAGGGTGTTCCTGTCTCTATCTGTGCTTCTAATATTGCCTCCCAAAGTTCACGTGCTTTGATAGTTCGGCGACCTTTCCCAGCATTTTCATAAGATATATAAAGCTTTTCAAATTCGTCACCATAAACATCACATAATCCAGGACATTCATTAGGGCACATTAATGTCCATTTATCATCAGCTTCAACTCGCTTCATGAAGAGGTCATTTAACCACAAGGCCAAGAACAAATCTCTTGCTCTCATTTCTTCTTTACCATGGTTTTTTCTTAGCTCAATAAACTCAAAAATATCTGCATGCCAAGGCTCTAAATAAATTGCAAAACTTCCTTTTCGCTTTCCTCCTCCTTGATCTACATATCTTGCAGTATCATTAAACACACGTAACATAGGAACAATTCCATTAGACGTTCCATTAGTTCCACGGATATATGATCCAGTTGCTCTTACATTGTGAATAGATAAACCAATACCTCCAGCTGACTGAGATATATTAGCTGTTTGTTTTAATGTGTCATATATTCCTTCTATACTGTCATCTTTCATAGTTAATAAGAAACAAGATGACATCTGTGGTTTTGGAGTACCTGAATTAAATAATGTAGGAGTTGCATGCGTAAAGAATTTCTTAGACATTAGTTCATATGTTTCAATTACTGAGTCAATGTCATCTAAATGAATCCCAACAGCTACACGCATTAGCATATGTTGAGGACGTTCTACTATCTGCCCATTTAATTTTAATAAATAAGAGCGCTCCAGAGTTTTAAAACCAAAATAATCATAATTAAAATCGCGCTGATAAATTATAGTAGAGTCTAATCTCTCAGCATTATCTTTGATAACCTTATACACATCATCAGCTATTAAAGGAGCTTCTTGATTAGTTCTAGGATTAATATAATTATATAAATCATCGACAACTTCTGAAAATACCTTCTTCGTGTTTTTATGTAAATTTGAAACCGCTATTCTTGCCGCTAATAACGCATAGTCAGGGTGTGATACTGTCATAGAGGCTGCAGTTTCTGCCGCTAAATTATCCAATTCGGATGTAGAAACACCATCATATAAGCCTTCAATTACTCGCATCGCTACTTTAACGGGGTCAACTAGCTCATTTAATTCATAACAAAGAATCCTTATTCTATCTGTAATTTTATCAAACATTACAGGTTCTCTTCTACCGTCTCTTTTTACTACGTACATAATATAAAATCTCCTTTCTTATAAATTAAAAATCTGCATCAAAACTTATCTTGTTTCCACCTTCTTCTTTAGAAATTACGCCTGCTTTTTGGTATTCAGAGACTCTCTTTTCAAAAAAGTTAGTCTTCCCTTGTAGCGAAATCATATCCATAAAATCAAAAGGATTTGATACATTATATTCTTTTTCACATCC
Organism: Myroides injenensis M09-0166; assembly: GCF_000246945.1. Taxonomy (GTDB): domain Bacteria; phylum Bacteroidota; class Bacteroidia; order Flavobacteriales; family Flavobacteriaceae; genus Flavobacterium; species Flavobacterium injenense. Next base: position 109,330 of record NZ_BAEX01000001.1, on the reverse strand, counting down.
AAGTTCTACAAGTAGTCGATCAGTTACAAATTCAAGATATTGTGTCATTAAACCAGCATTCATACCTATTAAACTAACAGGCAATGATTCAGTAATAAATTCACGTTCAATATTTAATGCATTAACCAATATTTCTCTAATGCGTTCTTTAGGTACTTTATTAATCAAATGGTGGTTGTGTAGATGAACAGCAAAATCACAGTGCACTCCTTCATCTCTAGATATTAACTCATTTGAAAAAGTTAACCCTGGCATTAGTCCACGTTTTTTCAACCAAAAAATAGAACAAAATGCTCCTGAGAAGAAGATTCCTTCCACAGCTGCAAAGGCAATTAATCTCTCGGCGAATGATTCTGATTCTATCCATTTTAATGCCCAATCAGCCTTTTTCTTTATTGCTGGAAATACATCAATAGCTCTAAATAACTTATCTTTTTCCTCTTCATTTTTTACGTAGGTATCTATAAGAAGTGAATAGGTTTCACTATGAATATTTTCCATCATTATTTGAAACCCATAAAAAAACTTAGCTTCTGGATATTGCACTTCATTAACAAAATTCTCAGCTAAATTCTCATTTACAATGCCATCAGAAGCCGCAAAAAATGCAAGAATATGTTTTATAAAATAACGCTCATCCTCATTTAATTTATTATTCCAATCTGATAAATCCTGATGTAAATCGATTTCTTCAGCTGTCCAAAAACTAGCTTCCATTTTTTTATACCAATCCCAAATATCATGATGTTTAATTGGAAATATAACAAAGCGGTTTTTGTTTTCAGTTAAAATTGGTTCTTGAATAGCCATATTAATTGATTCTAAAAAGGTTAATGATTGAGATAAATTCTTTATCCCTCTTCTACAAATATTGGTCTTTTTTACTCATAAAAAAAGTATAGGCACCCTATACTTATTCACAAACCAAGTAAGTTATTAACACACATTAGGAATCAACAACTTACACAACACATTAAAATACAATCATTTAACAATGAATATAATTAGAGTTTTCATGTACTAACCCAGTGCTTTCAAGGGGTAGAGCAAATTGAAACCCAAAAATTATTAAAGTAAATTTGTCAGTTGTTTTTTACTTGTCGACTATAAGTATTCTTCTATATAAACTTTTAACTTTTCACTAATCCACTTATAACCTAAAGCATTAGGGTGAACTCCATCTCTAGATAACAGTTCCTCCTTTTGCATTTCAAATTCTGAATACAAATTAATAAGCATTACACAATTACTTTTAGCTACTTCCTTAATCTCTGCATTGTACAATCTTACTTTTTCATTTGTTCTTATTTTACCTGCAGGAGATAACTTTCCTTCAATAGCATTAGAAATAGGAAGAATACTTATTAAAAACACTTTATCGCTGGTCTTTTGAGCTATTTTAATAGCTGTATCCAAATTGCTATTAAATTGCTTTGGCGACACAGTAATCTCATCATTTTTTACAGCTAAATCATTTGCACCATAGAATAAAAAAATAAGGTTTTCTTCCTTAGATGTTCTAGCCTTTATTTCTACTTCTATCCTATCCAATAATCCCTTTGTTGTTTCACCTCCTATTCCCAAATTAAAAACGTTAACCTCATTGGCATTTCCGTCATAAAACTTATCATAACAATAGCGCTTTAAAATATCTACCCATCCGCCAAATGTACCATCATATTCCCCGAACGTAATGCTATCACCAAAAAACAAACAATTAGTTGATTTCATACTTTTCAATTTTTATATTTTAGTAAAAGAATAAAAAAAAACGACAACTTACATAAGTTGTCGTTTTATATTTTAGAGTTTTTAAACTATTAAAGTTCTAATGCTCTTTTTGGGTCATTATCCATTAACAATTCTACTGGATTCTCTAAAGCTTCTTTAATAGCTACTAAGAAACCAACTGACTCACGTCCATCAATGATTCTGTGGTCATAAGATAACGCTAAATACATCATTGGGTGAATCACCACTTGACCATCTACAGCGATAGGACGCTCTATAATATTGTGCATACCTAAAATTGCAGATTGTGGAGGGTTAATAATAGGAGTTGATAACATTGATCCAAATACACCACCATTAGTGATTGTAAAAGTACCACCTGTCATTTCATCTACAGTAATTTGCCCATCGCGAGCTCTAAGTGCTAAACGTTTAATCTCAGCTTCGATTCCACGGAAAGATAATAACTCTGCATTTCTAACTACTGGTACCATTAAACCTTTAGGTCCAGATACAGCAATAGAAACGTCACAGAAATCATATTTAATTTGCTCTTGTCCATCAATCATTGAGTTAACGTCTGGATACATTTGAAGCGCACGAGTAACAGCTTTAGTAAAGAAAGACATAAAACCAAGGCTCACACCATGTTTTGCTTTAAATGCCTCTTTATACTCATTTCTTAATTTATTGATATTAGTCAAGTCAACTTCATTAAATGTAGTTAACATAGCTGTAGTATTTTTAGCTTCTACTAAACGCTCAGCTACTTTACGACGTAACATTGACATTTTTTTACGCTCTTCTCTTCTAGGACCTCCTGTTGGTGTACCCATTGAATGTTTAGCGTTTAATGCATCTTCTTTAGTAATTCTACCATCTTTACCTGTACCAGAAACAGTAGCAGGATTAATGTTTTTCTCATCTAAAATTTTCTTAGCTGCAGGTGATGCACTACCTGTTGCATAAGTTGAAGCAGGAGCTGCTGCAACTGGTTCTGCTTTTGGAGCTTCAGCTTTAGGAGCCTCAGCAGCTGGTTTAGCCTCTGTAGAAGCGCCTCCTGCAGGTTTTGCTGCACTCATATCAATTAGACACACTACTTGACCTACTGCTACTGCGTCACCTTCTTCTGCTTTTAAAGTAATGATACCACTTTCTTCTGCAGGTAACTCTAGAGTTGCTTTATCTGAATCTACTTCAGCAATAGCTTGGTCTTTTTCAACGTAATCTCCATCTTTAACTAACCAAGTAGCGATTTCAACCTCTGTAATTGATTCACCTGGCGAAGGAACTTTCATTTCTAAGATGCTCATCTGTATATTCTTTTATTAAATATTGTTGTGTAAAAATACGATTTTTTAATTATAAATTTTTGTCAAAAACTTTAGCGATTGCATATGCATAACGTTTTTTAGAGCGAACAGCACTTCCTGATGCAGGTGCACTATAAGCTTTAGTTCCTGCATAACGCAATGGTTTTTCATCAAAATTCATTAACATATATCCATAAGCTCCCATATTTTTAGGCTCTTCTTGTGCCCATACATAGTCATCTACATTTGGATATTTAGCTATAATCTCACTTATGCGTTCTATCGGTAATGGGAACAATTGTTCGATACGAATAAATGCAATATCATTTCTTCCTAATTCTTCACGTTTCGCTACCAAATCGTAATAGAATTTACCACTACAGAACACTAGAGATTTTACATCTTTAGCCTCTACTCCATGATCGTCGATTACATATTGGAATTCTCCTTCTGTAAAATCACTAATTGGAGAAACAGCAGCTGGAAGTCTTAAAAGACTTTTTGGAGACATATTTATTAATGGCTTTCTGAAGTCAGTCACCATTTGACGTCTTAATAAATGGAAGAAGTTTGCAGGAGTTGTACAGTTAGTTACATACATATTATGCTCTCCACATAACTGTAAATAACGCTCTAAACGAGCTGAAGAGTGTTCTGCTCCTTGGTTTTCATAACCATGAGGCAATAACATTACAATTCCATTTTGACTTGTCCATTTATCTTCCGCAGCAGAAATATATTGATCCATCATGATCTGAGCTCCATTAGAGAAATCTCCAAATTGTGCTTCCCAGATAGTCAATGTATTTGGTGCAGTTAATGCATATCCATACTCAAAACCTAATACAGCATACTCAGCTAATAATGAGTTAAAAATTCTCATTTCACCTTGTTGATCAACCAATTTATTCAATAGAATAATTGATTCTTCAGTATCTTCCGTTTTAACTACAGCATGTCGATGCGAGAAAGTTCCACGCTCTACATCTTGACCAGACATACGAACATCATAACCTTCAGTCAATAACGTCCCATAAGCAAGTAACTCACCCATAGCCCAGTCTAATTGACCTTTCTCAAAAAACATCACACGTCTATCATTGACAAGACGTTTTACCTTACTAATAAAGTTTTTATCTTCTGGTAATTGTGTAATAACTTCAGCAACTTCTGTAAGTTCTTTTAATGGAACTTTTGTATCATAATTTGCTAACATTTCTTCACGACCTGCAAGTTTAAAATCTTTCCAATTCTCTTGCATAAATGTTCTAATCTTAGCAAACTCATTTTTACGTGAAGTTTCTAAATCGACTTCTAAAGCATCTTTATATTGTTGTTCTAACGTTTTTACAAAGTTCTCATCAATCACTTTGTTTTCCAATAATCTCGCATTATAAATATTACGAGCATTTGGATGTTTAGAAATCAATTTATATAATACTGGTTGTGTAAATTTAGGTTCATCACCTTCGTTATGACCATATTTACGGTACCCTACTAAATCAATAAATATATCTGTACCGAATTTCATACGGTAGTCTAATGCAAATAAGAACGCAATAACAGCAGCCTCAGTATCATCCGCATTAACGTGTAATACAGGACATTGAGTTACTTTTGCGATATCAGTAGAATAAGTTGATGAGCGACCATCAGTATAATTAGTAGTAAATCCTACTTGGTTATTTAACACTACGTGAATAGTTCCTTGAGTATTATAACCTCTTAGTTTTGCCATTTGAACAATTTCATAAACAATTCCTTGTCCTGAAATTGCAGCATCACCATGTATTGCAATTGGTAAAACTTTTGAAGGGTCAGTACTATATACTAAATCTTGTTTAGCTCTAGCTATACCTTCGATAACTGCTCCAACAGTTTCTAAGTGTGATGGGTTTGGAGTTAAGTTTACATGAACTTCTTTTCCAGATCTTGTTTTTCTTACTGAACTTAGTCCTAAGTGGTATTTTACGTCACCATCAAAACCTTCTACAGTATCATAATCTTTACCGTCAAACTCAGAAAATATTTCTTGTGCAGGCTTTTTGAAAACGTTTGCTAAAACATTTAATCGACCACGGTGAGCCATTCCTACCACAATTTCTTCAACTCCTTTATTAGCAGCTGAGTCTATTAGGAAATCCATTGCTGGTATTGCAGCTTCAAGACCTTCTAAAGAGAAACGTTTTTGCCCAACATATTTGGTGTTCAGGAAGTTTTCAAAAGAAACAGCTTCAATCAGTTTATGAAGAATTTCTTTTTTCTCCTCGTTGTCAAAAGTAGCTTCAAGTGCTTCATAACGGTTTTGAATCCATTCTACAGCCTTCTCATTAGCTATATATTTGTATTCAATTCCTAAAGTCGAACAATAAACTTTTTCTAATTGTGCGATAATTTGCGATAAAGTTGATGTTGGAAGTTGTATTGTTTTAGCAGCTTCAAAGCTAACATTCATATCAGCTTGAGAAAGACCAAACTTCTCTAAACTCAAATCAGGATGTTCTACTTTTCTGTCTCTTAATGGATTTGTTTTAGTTAACAGATGTCCATAAGTTCTGTATGCGTCAATCAAACGTAAAACGGCAAATTCTTTTTGGATTTGCTCAAATTTACTTGAATCAGTTGCACTAGTCTTATCATTTGCTGGCGTTGCAGTATAAGCTTGTGCTAGTTGCTCTACAGGCCCATCACTATATTCATTTGCAAAGTCGAATCCTTGAAAGAAAGCTCTCCAGCTAGGTTCTACGCTGTCTGGATTCTCTAAATATTGATCATACAACTGAGCAAAAAATGCAGTATGTGCCGCATTTAAAAAGGAATATCTATCCATAATTTCGTCTAAAGACCTTTTGTTTAAATATTATTATTACAAAAATACAACTCTTTATGAGAATACTATAAACTTTTTATTATTTTTATCTCATAATTATTTTACAAAATGGAAATGCAAAGATTTAACATCAACAGATTGTTGTTTTTTTTATCAATATCATTTTTTTTAATAACCTCTAGTTCTATTATTGCACAAGTTTCTAATAATAACACTAAAAATTACGATTTTAATAAGAGTTGGAAAATAGGTGGAGGCTTTGGTCTTGGGTTCGGAAATGGCTATACTGATATTATGCTAGCTCCTAGTATTTTATATCAAGTAAACCCTTATTTTAGTGCAGGTGTTGGACTACAAGGAAGTTACATAAAAAGCAAAGATAGAGGATATTACATCTCATCTGTAAAAGAGTATGATTCATGGTTATATGGAGGAAGTTTAATCTTTTTATCCAATCCTATTCCTCAATTACAACTCTCAGCAGAATTAGAACAGTTACGTGTAAATAATCGTTATACTTATCACGACCAAACCAAACAAAATGACAACTTTTGGAACACCGCTCTTTTTCTAGGATTAGGGTATAGCAGTGGTCCAGTAACAGTAGGAGTTAGATATAATGTTTTGTATAAAGAGAAAGATATGGTCTACGGTAGTGCTTATATGCCTTTTGTTAGAATGTATTTCTAATAAACACTTTTTGAAATTCTCTCTTAAGAATTAAATAGACAATTTGTTGAAGATATTCATCAATATCTTTACTAGTAATAGCTTCTACATCTTTTTCAGCAACATCAATTCTATACAATAGATTTGAAAATTTTGAAACTGTTGTAGAAGCTAATATTTTTCGCAGTTCATTTTCAACCTGCACAACTAGTTCTGTGGCATTTTGAGCTGTAAAAATAATAGATGTATCAACACTTGTTTGAAAATCTTTTTGCACTTGCAAAACTAAATCAACAAACAGCTTTTGATTGTCTAAATGCTGTTCTAAATATTTTACAGTAGTTTGTAACATATTATACCCTTCTATTCATTAGCTCATGACTGAAAGTTCTTAATTGTTCTTTCTTGTCCTCTGCTAAATCCATAGTTTCTAAAATATTTAAGGCAGTTTCTGTATAGTCCTCTATTAATTTTTGAGATTCTTTCGCTGATCCAGTTGAAAGAAATAATTCTTTTACTCTCTTTATTTTTTCAGCTTCATTTACTGTATTGGTAGAAAAAAGACCTTCTAATTCATGTTTCTCACTTTCTTTAGCATTTAGTAATGCTTTCAGGTAAAGAAATGTCTTTTTATTCTCTAATATATCTCCTCCAATAGTTTTTCCAAAGGTAGCCTCATCTCCAAATGCATCTAAATAATCATCTTGTAATTGAAAAGCTATTCCTAAATTCAAACCAAAATCATATATTTTTTCACTATTCTCTTGTGTTGTTCCAGCGACAATAGCCCCCATCTTCAATGCTGCAGCTACTAAAACAGCCGTTTTAAACTTAATCATTTGAATATATTCTGGAATAGTAACATCATTTCTATTCTCAAAACAAATATCCCATTGTTGCCCTTCACAAACTTCAATAGCAGTTTTACTAAACAACTTAGCTAAATCTCTAAAAACAATTGGCTCATAATGTTCAAAATACTGATAAGCCAAAATCAACATTGCATCACCTGATAAAATAGCTGTATTTATGTCCCACTTTTCATGAACAGTTTGATGTCCTCTACGCAAAGGTGCATCATCCATAATATCATCATGCATCAATGAAAAATTGTGAAACAATTCAATTGCAGTTGCAGCATAAATAGCTTTCTTGGGGTCAATCCCAAAAACATCTGCTGCCATAAGTGTAAGTACAGGACGAATTTGTTTTCCCCCTAAGGATAAAATATATGAAATAGGTTCGTAAAGTTCTTTTGGCGTTCCTGATAAAGATATTGAATCAATAAACTCTGAAATTTGTTCTTTGTATTTTACTATTGATTGCATTTTGTTAATTTTTTGCGTAAAAATACGTGTTTTTTTTGAAGTTCACTCTTTAGTTTAGCCTTTTTACCTTTTGACAATATCACTATAATTTACATTTAAACAATATATTCCACGCTAAAGGATATTATTGGTAAAAAACTTCTAATAATATTTACTACTTGACATCTTCTAACACAAGAAAATAGCAATTTAAAAGTAGTAATAACTCCCCTAAATAATCAAGAATTACAATTTAAATAGAGATGATACTTTTTTAGCATCTTCTTTATTTAACTATCAATTGTTGCATAAGATATATTGTAACTCTCCCCTAGCATTAAACAGCAAATCAAACCTCAACTACTAACAAAATAAGATAAAATTACACCTAAATAATGCACAGCACTTTACCGTATATACAAGAAACTGGTTTACAGTTATTCAACATTCTTTTATTACTATAAACGATATGATTTTTTCAACAGCGCTTCAACAGTTCTTCAAGATTCCTTCAACAAATAGCCTTCTATATGGAGCAATCATGGGGAAGTGTTGAAGAAGTGTTGAAGGATTTAGCTAGAGTCCTTATGAATACTGGCTTTAGCAAGCTTTCCGATTTTAGCCAAATAGATTGTATTTGAGTTAACTTACTATAATTTAACCAGATACACTTTTTAGGATTAAAAAAAAGTAAGGCGTTTTTTTATTTTGTTCAGATAGTTAAAATGTTTACAGAAAGTCAAGATGACTTCAATAACTTAAGACTACTATAAACACTAGATAATAACCTAAAATACCGATACCATTTTACCACCACTTAGTTATACATCTTTAAGCAGGAAACTTCTTAACAAGTTAAAGTTTTCTTAATTAAAGGAAACTTTATAAAAACAAAAAGTTTCCATACTATATTTGCTCTGTCAAAATTTAAAAAAATGGAAACACAAATATTAGAGAAAGCAACAGAAATGTTTTTGGAAAAAGGATTCAAAACAATCACAATGGATGATATTGCTTCTGAATTAAGTATCTCAAAAAAAACCATTTATCAACATTATAGCTCAAAACCAGAACTAATTGAAAAAAGTTTGGCATATATCAATGGAAAATTTATCGCTCAACTTGAAACCACATTAGCTAAGAATCAAGAAGCTATTCCTGAATTATTGTCAGCTCATAAAGATATTGACGAAGTATTTGCTATTAATTGCTCTGCATCTCTCTATGAGTTAAATAAATACTATCCAAAATTAGCGCAGAAACAAAAAGTATTTTACAAAAAGAAATATGTCCACATTATCGAAGATAATTTAGAAAAAGGAATCAAAGAAAAAGTATATAGAGCTAATGTTGATGTAGAATATATTGCACGTTTTCACTTAGCATCTTTAATAGCTATAGACGATATGGACTATTTTCCATCTACAGAATTTGAACACCAAGATATCCACGCTATGCATCTAGAATATCATATTAGGAGTATAGCAACTGAAAAAGGACTCAAACAATTTGAACAATTAATTAAAGACAAGTAAGCTTTCAAACAACTATGAATAAATATATACTCACTTTAGCACTCTTGTGTTCTTTTTCATCCTTAAAAGCACAAGAAGAACTATCGTTAAAAAAGGCACTTCGTCATGCTTTAGAATATAAAGCCGAAGCCAAACTAGCGATTTTAGATATTGAGAATAGTTCCTACCAGATTGAAGAAGTACGCTCGAATGCGCTACCTCATCTAAATATAGAAGGAAATATAGTCAATAACCCCTTAATTCAAGAGCTACCTCTTACATTGGGTGGGCAGACACAAATGATTCCAGTTAATTTAAAATGGAATTCTCAAGCTACAGCTACAGTTACACAAATGTTATTTAACCAAGCTGTTTTTATGGGATTAAAAGCTGCACGCACTGCAAAAGATTTTTACATCATTAATAAAGACTTAACTGATGAACAAATCATAGAGAAAGTAGCTACTGCTTACTACCAAGTATTTCAGTCAAAAGAAATGCTAAAAGCACTTGAAACTACTGTAGAAAGTACCAGTAGAATAAAAAACATTATAGAAGAACTACACAAAAACGGATTAGCTACTCAAATAGATTTGGATAGAACAAATGTTGCATTAAGTAATCTAAAGGCACAGAAACAACAGGTTTTAAATGCAATAGAATTACAAGAAAATGCACTTAAGTTTTTGATAGGAATGGATTTGAATCAACATATCACTTTATCACAAGACTCTTTTGACATTGATGAAACAAAAATACTTGCTGATAGTAATGTTGACAATAGAACAGAATTACATCTATTAGAAAAACAGAAAGATTTGTTGCATTACAAAAAGAAAGCAAGTTTAGCTGATTATTATCCTTCACTTGCAGCCTTTGGTTCTTTTGGATATCAAGGTTTAGGTGACAAATTCACTTGGGGAGGAAAACCGTCTGATGGCGTATTTTGGACGAATAACGCAATGGTAGGTGTTAGTTTAAAAATTCCCGTTTTCAACGGTTTTGAAGTAAGAAGTAAAGTACGCCAAGTGAACATTGAATTAAAAAAAGTGGATGTTGAAATTGAAAACACAAAACAAGCATTAGCATTAGATTTTACAAATGCTATTACTTCTTTAGAGAATGCTTTAATTACTATTAATATCCAAAAAGATAATGTGGCATTAGCTAAAAATATTCTAAGCAATATTCAAAATAATTATAAACATGGACTTGCTTCATTAACGGATTTATTGAATGCAGAAAATGCCTATACTGAGGCTGAAAATAATTATACCACTGCGCAATTAGATTATAAACTAGCAGAAGTACAAGTAATAAAAGCACAAGGAGAATTAAAGAAATTGTTAGATTAATTAAAACAATCGATTACTATCATGAAAAAAATAATAACATCACTAGTACTAATCGTATTAATCGGAGGTACTGTCTTTATACTTACAAATAATAAATCCAAAAACGATAAGGAAACAGCAATTGTCTCTCAAAAGAGTACATCTGTATCTGTTCGAGCAGAAAAAGCTGTCATAAAAAAAATTGATGCAAGTTATAAAGCCAATGGTAACTTTGTACCTGAAAATGAAGTAACCCTATCTGCTGAGACACCTGGAAGAGTAATCAAACTTTTAGTAGACGAAGGTAGCAAAGTTACGAAAGGGCAAACCTTAGCAATTATAAACCCTGATCAAATCAATGTTCAATTACAAAATGCAGAAGCTGCATTAGCAACAGCAACAGCAGATGCAGCAAGATTTGAAAGTGCTTACAAAACCGGTGGGGTAACTCAACAGCAATTAGATCAAGTTCGTTTAATGCTAAAAAATGCCGAGGCAAACGTTAAATCGGCAAGACTAACAGCTAATGATGCTAACATAAAAGCACCAATTAATGGTATCATCAATAAAAAATATATTGAACAAGGTGCTTTTGTAGGACCTGGTGCTCCCCTATTTGATTTAGTAAACGTTAGTAAACTAAAATTACGTGTAAACGTTGATGAAAGTCACGTGGCTAACTTGGCAGAAGGCGACATTATCAAAGTAAAAGCAAGTGTACTTCCCAATGATTCTTTTTCAGGAAAAATAACTTTTATTGCCCCAAAAGCAGATGCTGCCTTAAATTATCCAGTTGACTTATTGATAGAAAATAATCAAAACTCAAAATTAAGAGCTGGGATGTATGGTTCTGCTTATTTCAATTCAGAAAACGACCAAGATACTCCGGTATTAATTGTACCAAGAAATGCTTTTGTGGGTAGTGTAAGTTCTAATTTAATCTATATAATTGAAAATGATGTAGCTATTGCTAAAAATGTAGTATCTGGAAGAAACTTCGGCGATTTTGTAGAAATTCTAGATGGACTTAAAGAAGGAGATACAGTAATCACTTCAGGACAAATTAACCTTACAGATAATACACCTGTATCAATCATTAAATAATGTCTAACATAGGACTTTTCACATGAAAATAGCAGAAATATCAATAAAACGCCCAAGCATAATCATAGTAATGTTTATTGCTTTATTATTGGGAGGGCTATTCAGTTATAAAAACTTGAGTTACGAGCTTATCCCTAAATTCGAGGTGAACGTAATTACAGTTGCCACAGTATATCCAGGTGCTTCTCCATCAGAAATTGAAAATACAGTTACAAAAAAAATAGAAGATGCAGTAGCATCGCTAGAGAATGTCAAAAAAGTAGAAGCTATGTCTTTCGAAAGCTTATCTACTATTATGATCTACTTAACTTCTGAAGCAGATGTCGATCTGTCGTTAAATGATGCTCAAAGAAAAATAAATGCAATATTAAAGGATTTACCAAAAGACGTAGATCCACCTTCTTTGCAAAAATATTCTTTAAGTGATTTACCTATCTTAACATTAAGTATTACAAGCAGCTTAAATGAAAAAGAAGCTTATGACTTACTTGACAAAAAGATTCAACCTATTTTCTCTCGTATCAATGGAGTTGCTAAAGTTGAACTAATAGGTGGAGAAGAGAGAGAAATACAAGTTTCACTTGATCCCAAAAAATTAGAAGCGTATGGGCTTAATGTACCTATGGTACAACAAATGGTTCTTGCTTCCAATTTAGACTTCCCTACTGGTAACGTAAAATCACAGGATAAACAAACTCTAATACGTCTAGCAGGGAAATATAAAGATGTAGAAGAAATGCGAAATCTAGTGATCGCTTCTCAAAATGGAATTGATATTAGACTAAAAGACGTAGCTGATGTACAAGATGGCATTAAAGAAATTGAAAAAATTGCAAGATTAAATCAACAGTCTACCATCTTAATGCAAATTATAAAACAGTCAGATGCAAACGCTGTAACTATTAGTGAACTTACAAGAGAGACAATTAAAGAAGTTGAAAGTAACTATAGTGATGTTAATCTAAAAATAAACATTGCAAATGACACTTCTGAGTTTACATTAGAAGCTGCTAATGGAGTTATGTTTGACTTATTCTTAGCTATTGTATTAGTAGCCTTTGTAATGCTATTTTTCTTACACAGCTTCAGGAATGCACTTATAGTAATGGTAGCAATTCCATTATCATTAATAGCTACCTTTATTGGTCTATATCTTTTTGGCTATTCATTAAACTTATTAAGTTTACTTGCTTTATCCTTAGTAGTGGGAATATTAGTAGATGATGCGATTGTTGTAATTGAGAATATTCACCGCCATATGGAAATGGGCAAGAATAAAGTTCGTGCATCTTATGACGGAGCTAAAGAAATTGGCTTCACCGTGACAGCAATTACATTAGTAATTATCGTAGTATTCTTACCGATTGCAATGTCTTCTGGATTGGTACCTAATATTATCAAACAATTCTGTGTCACTGTTATTATAGCAACAATGTTGTCACTGCTTGTATCTTTTACAATTGTACCATGGTTATTCTCTAGATATGGAAAAATAGAATTTATAAAACGTTCTTCTATTTTTGGAAAAATAATATTCGGATTTGAAAAAGGTTTAAATGCTTTTACCCATACTATTTCTGATTTATTAGTTTGGGCATTAAATTCTACAAAAAACTCTATTATCGTAATGGTAATTGTTGCCATCACATTCTTTACTTCTATTGCTTTAGTGCCAATAGGGTTCATTGGTTTTGAATTTTTGCCAAAAACAGATAAAGGTGAATTCTTAATTCAATTGGAATTAGAGAAGGATGCTTCGTTAGAACAGACAAATAAGATAACACAAACCGTAGAAGAATACATTCGACAAAAACCTGAAGTAGTAGATATGATTACTACAGTAGGACAATCGTCAGAAGGATATGGTGGAATACAAGCCACAAAATACAAATCTGAAATACAAGTTATTCTTACTGATAAAAAGGAAAGAGATGAAAGTTCGTTTATATATGCAGCCAAACTAAAAAATGAACTAGCCCCTATAGTAGTTGGTGCTAAAGTAAAAACTGTTCCTGTCGGATTAATAGGTGCAGAAGAGGCTCCAATATCACTTACTATTACGGGACCAGTTCTTGATGACGCTATGGATTTCGCTCTACAAGCAAAAGAAATTCTAGAAAAGACTCCAGGTGCAATGGAGGTCAAACTGACAACTGAAACAGGAAGTCCAGAAATAAATGTACAAATCAATCGTGATAAGATGGCTGCATTAGGGCTAGATATGTACACAGTAGGGATGACAATGCAGACAGCATTTAATGGTAATACAGACGGTAAGTTTAGAGCAGGAGAATATGAATATGATATCAATATTCGTTTTCAAGATTATGCAAGAAGCACTATTGACGACGTGAAAGATATTTCCTTCGCAAATAATAAAGGGCAAAATATCAAATTATATCAATTCGCAGACATTAACTATAGTTCTGGACCATCGGTTTTAGAACGTAGAGACAAAAGTCCATCAGTAACTATTAAATCTCAATCAATTGGTCGTTCGCCTGGACAAATTGCAGATGAATGGGTAGCTCAATTTGACAACCTGACTATTAAACCAGGTGTAAAATATCAATGGTCAGGGACTATGGAAGATCAACAAGAAGGATTTGGAACATTGGGTATTGCTTTACTAGCAGCTATTATATTAGTATATTTGGTTATGGTTGCCTTATATGATAGTTTCACGAAACCATTCATCGTGATATTCTCTGTACCCCTTTCTTTTATTGGAGCTTTATTAGCCTTGGCAATAGCCAACATCTCTTTAAATATCTTTACGATACTAGGTGTTATTATGCTAATTGGATTAGTGTGTAAGAATGCTATTTTGCTAGTTGACTTTGCGAATCATCGCGTACAAGCTGGGGACAGTGTACATGATGCACTAATTGCAGCAAATCATGCGCGTCTACGTCCTATTTTAATGACGACGATTGCGATGGTAATAGGTATGGTACCTATTGCACTTGCAAATGGAGCTGGTGCTGAAATGAACAATGGTTTAGCTGTGGTAATTATAGGGGGATTACTTTCTTCCTTATTGCTAACTTTAGTTATTGTACCAATAATCTATTCAATATTTGACAAAATAGGTAACAAATTTGGAAAGAAAAAAGATGTTGATTACCAAAGTTTAATGACAGCAGATTATGATGTAAATGAAAACTTTGTAGACGAATATGTATCAGAAAATCTAAATCATAATAAATAGTTTAAATTCGTTATTTAACCATCATTATGTTTAGTAAGGGGACTGTTTTTAGTATTTAAAAATAGTCCCCTTTTCTTTATTTAACAATCCCCTTATGTAACAATAGAAGTACACATAATTAGGATAGTATTAATATAAATTCTAGTCGTATTCTTATATTTTTACTTTATTATTAACCATTGCTTTTTGTAATAGTATAAGTAGCTATTACTATTCATATCAAACTCATTAACTGTGTCTAAAGATTACATCCAAATTTATTCCTTAACTGATATAATTAAAAGATATCAACACAAGCTAACTGACAATAGATTAGCTATTTTTGATATTGGACCTCGACAAAATCAATATTTCATATTAAATCGACCATATCAGTTTACTACCTTTGGTCTGATTATAGTAACAGGTGGTGAATGTGAGATTACTATAAACTTAGAACCGCAAGTTGTCAAAAAAGACGATATGCTTGTTATTCTTTCATCTCAATTTTTTGAAATAAAACAATTTACTGATGATTTCGCGGTCAAAGCTATATTCATAGATGCAGACTTATTCTTAGAAGCGGGATTCCATATAAAATCACATAACTTATTAAACTTTCTTTCTTCTCAGTATCCAAAAGTAATTACATTACAGAAAAAAATTAGAATAGAAGTTACTACTATACTCAAGAGATTAAATCATTTAATATATAGCAAAGAACACCTTTTTGCAAAGCCTTTAATATTACATTATTTCTCAATCTTAATGTATGAACTCGGTAATTACTATACTAAATCACAAGCTCAATCTATCGGTAAACGCCAGCGAAAAGAAGAGATTGCCAAGAATTTCCTATTCCTAGTTTCCTCAAATTTCAAGAAACAAAGAAGTGTACAATTTTATGCTGACACTATGTTTATAAGTAGAAAGCACTTAACTAAGATTGTTACAGATACATTTCAAAAAACACCAAAGCAAATTATTAGTGAATCAATCATTCTCGAAGCTAAAGTATTACTAAAAAATCCTGCAATTACAATCTCTGAAATAATCTCTATTTTAAATTTCCCAGATGCTTCTATGTTTAGTAAATTCTTTAAAAACCATACTAATATGTCCCCTACAGAATTTAAAAACTTACACTAATACAATATCACAATGCGTCTTTTTTACAAGTTTAGCCGTTTAATTACCTAACTACTATACGCTATTTTTTATAAACTTTGTGTACCAAATAACGACAACAAAAATAAATAAACTATCATTTTCTTTTTGATAGCTTTAAACTCAACTCAATGTACACAGATAAACAACTATATGCGCAAATAACGGCTATTGGAGGATATGTCCCTGACAATAGACGTACTAATGCTGATCTTGAAAAGATATCAGACACTACAGATGATTGGATCATTAAACGTACAGGAATAAAAGAACGCAGAATATTAGAAGACGGTAAAGCGACTTCCGATATGGCAGTTTTAGCGTTAGAGAATCTAATTAGTACTTACAATAAAAAACTAGAAGATATAGATGCACTCATCATTGCTACTTCTAGTCCAGATATGCCTATGCCCTCTACTGCGAATATTATTTGTGGTAAATTAAACTTAGATAATGTCTGGGCATTTGATATCAATGCAGCATGCTCAGGCTTTCTATATGCCTTAGAAATGGGAGCTACATTAGTAGAAAGTAAAAAATATAAAAATGTAGTAGTAATAGGTGCAGATAAAATAAGTGCCTACGTAGATGTTCTTGATAGAAGTACTAATATATTATTTGGAGATGGTGCTGGTGCAATATGGTTAGAACCTCATCCTACACAAGGGATAATAGATGCTCTACTACTTAGCAATGGAAAAGGACAAGAATATTTAAACATAGAGGGTGGAGGTTCTCTATATCCTTTTAATATTGGCAATAATCAGCCAAAACAGTATCTAAAGCAAGACGGAAAAGTTGTCTTTAAAAATGCTGTTCGATCCATGTCTGAGGCTTGTTTATCAATCTTAGAACGAAATAATATAAACATAGATAATGTTAATTGGTTAGTTCCTCACCAAGCTAATAAACGCATTATTGATGCAGTAGGAAAAGAAATTGGGATAGCAGAAGAAAAAGCTTTAAATAATATTGCTTATTATGGCAACACTATTGCAGCAACAATACCATTGTGTTTATGGGAAAATAAAGATAGAATTAAAAAAGATGATCTATTATTATTAACGGCTTTCGGAGCAGGATTTTCCTGGGGAGCAAGTTTATTAAAATGGACATTATAAAAAAGTAAAAAAGCTTTTATCTGATTGATAAAAGCTTTTTTATATACAATTCTTGTATTCAATATAATAATCTATATTAATTCTATAGGAAATTCTATTCCATTTTTCATCAAATAAGCCACAAGCTCTTTGTGCTTCATTTCAATTTCATTTGAACATTCACAAGCAATTGGACATACTGAAAACGGAGAGATTTCAAGAATCTTAGCAATCTCATTTAAAACGTCTGTTTTTAATTTTGTTTTACCACTTTCTATATCTGAATATGCCTTCTGTGAAATTCCTAATTTCAGAGCAACGTACTCTTGAGAAAAGCCTAAGCTCTTTCTTCTATCTTTGATTCTATATATATCCATACTTTTCCCATTTTACTATAAAATATACAAAACAATTTTTATAACTATTTGTGTTACAAAAGTACTACATTTATCTTAATCTATAACTAATTCCAAAAACAATCTACAATTATTGTAAATATTTCATTACTAATCAATTTTATTAATCGCATTTTAACAACACTTCAATCATTTAGATATGTTAATTGAGAATAATAATCAAATACTAATAATGCCCTTATATTACTAAAAAAGAAAACATTTAAGCGATAAAGTTCCAACCTATAAAAGTGTCCATTTTTGAAAAAAAGGTGTACGATAATGAACACTTTAAATATTCAAATAAAAAATAATACTCTACAAATCAAACATATACAAATCTATTCTTCATTGGCACACAAATAGAAATATAGTTATTAGATAAAAACAATAACTAATGAAAACAATACTAACTTTAACTGCTTCCCTTCTATCTTTAACTATTTTGTTTGCACAAAATAAAATTAAGGGCTCTGTACATCTTACTAATGATAATCCAATCGAAATTGCAGAAATTTATTTATTGGATGCAAATGGTAACTTATCCTATCAAACAATTACTGATGAACAAGGAAATTTTGAATTAAATGACATTACAACTAATCACTATTCATTTCAGCTCTATAGTTTCGGTACAAAACATATTGACAAAGGTTTAGATGTTGATAAGGATATAGATATGGGGATTATCAAAATCGAGAATACCACTGCATTAGATGAAATTGTAGTCAATGCACAGCAAAAAGTTTATGAACGAAAAATAGATAGAACTATTTTTAATATTGAAAATACTGTTCATGCTACAAATAATGATGCTACTGATTTACTAAAACTTACTCCTGGCTTAAAAGTGGATAGTGAAAATATCTCTATGATAGGAAAAAGTAATATGCGCGTAATGATAAACGAAAGGATGGTTCAGTTATCTGGTGAAGCATTATTAAATTACTTAAAAACACTTCCTTCTGAAAATATTAAAAAAATAGAAGTTATTACTACTCCCCCTGCAAAATATGAAGCAGAAGGTAATAGTGGACTTATCAACATAGTGCTAAAAGAAGCAAAAGAAAATGCTTGGAGTAATCAAATTAGCTCTGGTATTAAAGCTAGTGATAAAGCAACTTGGAGACTTAGCGAAGTTTTTAACTACAATAAAAACAAAGTATCTATTAATGCTGGCATAAATGGGACAACTGGATATAGTCAAGTATTTGAACACTCTACTTTAAACTATCCTAATGAAACTTGGGAAGGTACAAACAGAAGAACTAGAAACAGAGAAGGCTTCTCTGGCAATTTTCAAATTGATTATAAACTAACAGATAATGCAACTATAGGAGGACAATACTTTGGAGGAAAAAGTACCCCAGGAGAAACAGATCGCAGTGAATACGATGTTAATAACTTTGTAGATAACTACCTTAAATACATTAAAACTACTGGAAAAAACACAGATAATGTTAACAATCATACTGCAAATATTCACTATATTCAAAAGTTTGATACAGTGGGTACTAAATTAAATATAGACCTAGATTACTTTGTATTTAATAGCGATAGAACACGTGTTTTCAACACATCTCAACAATATGTTGATAACATTGTTAACAATCCTTATAAAGCTAAGTCTTTAGGAGATCAAAACATTGAGAATTACAGTGTAAATATTGATATGGAACAACCGCTAAAATGGTTTAAACTTTCTTATGGTGCTAAAGCAAGTTTTGTAAAGACAACTAACAAAACAAATTTCTTTGATTTATCATCTGGAAGTCCAGTAGAAGATGCAAAACAAAAAGACAACTTTGAGTATAAAGAAAACACACAAGCTTTTTATGTAAATGGTTCTAAAGAATTTAATGATAAATGGCAAGCTCAAGTAGGACTAAGATTAGAAACTACTCAGACAACAGGTATTTCTAATACGTATGCAACCAAAAATACAAAAGACTATACTAAAGTATTTCCTACTGTATATGTGACCTACAATAAAAACGATGATAATACTTTCTCTATGAGTTATAACAAAAGAATTAGCAGACCTGGTTTTTGGGAATTAAATCCTTTCCGTTGGTATATTAATGAGTTTAATTACGTAGAAGGTAACCCAGAAATACAACCTGCTTATACAGATAACATCGAATTTACACATACTTATAAAAGTAAGTTGACAACGACAATTAGCTATAGCAAAACAAAAAACATTTATTCACAATACTCATTAATCAACCCAGAAACGAACACTCAAGTACATTTAAGAGATAATATATTTGACAGCTCAAACTTTAATGCGAGTATTAGCTATGTATTTAATACTTTCTCATGGTTGCAGTCACAAACCTCTCTTTATACATTCTATAGTGATTACAAATTAATTAAGGATCTTCCTCTACCAACTAAAAGTAGCTGGGGTACTTATTTCACAACAAATAATACCATTCAATTAAATAGTGAAAAAACAGTACAAGCACAAGTTGACTTCTGGATACAACCACCTTTTAAATCAAATATGTACGATGTGGAAACAGGATATGGTCTAAACTTAGGATTAAAATATGCATTACTTGACAAAAAACTTAATATGTCTTTATATGTAAATGACATATTAAATACATCATCACAAGACTTTAAAACCTCATCTAATGGAGTAAAACAATCTTACAACGTTTACTATGACAACAGATATGTAAACTTTGGGCTTAGCTACGTATTCGGAAATTCAAAAATAAAGGTAAAAGAGCATCAAGGCGGAAATAAAGAAGAACAAAACAGAAAATAAATAGAACAGAATAATACGTATAGTTTTATAGAAAACTATACGTATTTCCTACATATCCTATATTGTGAATAAGTATGTTGATAACAGTTTGTAACTATTTGATAAAATTAGCTACTAATACTATTAGTTATCAACATTTACAATTAAAACAAAGCAACATAACACATTGAATTTAAATACTTTTACAAGTAACAACTATTTTAAAACTAAAAAAACTAACAACATAAACCACCTTATCAACAATATAAAATCTAATGTTTATAACTATACTAACTATAGTTAATAACTAATAAAAATAACTATGAAAACAACACTTTACACCTTTCTTTTATTCTTATGTTGCATCACTATAAATGCACAACATAAGATAGAAGGAAGAATACTTGAAAAAAACGACACACCTATTGACTATGCAGAAATACAACTTCTTCAAGGTGAAGATAAGTTAGTATCACAAGTCTTTACGAATACAGATGGAATCTTTAAAATAGAGAATACCCCTAGTGGAAACTATACTTTAAAAGTAATTTACCTTGGACAAATATTAAACCAACAGAAAGTAGCACTCTCTAATAATATTGATTTAAAAGATATTATAGTGGCTAATGATCAAAAGTTAGATGAAATTGTATTGCAAGCAGAGAAAAAACTTGTCGAAAGAAAAGTGGACCGCCTAGTGTATAATACTGCCAATAGTATTGCTTCTCAAGGAATGGATGCTATAGAGGCTTTATCTAATACGCCAATGGTAAAAGTAGTGGATGACAAAATTAGTATAGTAGGAAAAAACAATGTATCTATTATGGTAGATGATAGACCACTCTATCTATCAGGAGATGCACTTACTAATTATTTAAAAACATTGCGCTCAGATGATATAGAAAAGATTGAAGTAATTACTTCTCCACCTGCAAAATACGAAGCCTCTGGTAATAGTGGAATCATAAACATAGTAATGAAAACAAATAAAGCCATGGGAGTTTATGGAACAGTAAGTGGCTCTTATTCTTATAATAATAAAATTAGTTACGGTACTAATGGAAGTATTAACTACCAAAACAAAAAATGGAACATCATGCTTAAAGCTAATAAATATGATGGCAAATATCAAAGTGAGAATAGGTTTACTTATATGGATTCAAAAAGTGGCTATAGTAGTGAATCTACAAATACTGGAACTTATAAAAACACAGGCGCAAATCTTACTACTAACTATCAAATTAATGAGAAGTCATTGATAGGAATGTCTTATAACTTTACGAGAGCAACAGGAGATAATGATAATATGAATAGCACAGCATATTCAAGCTATCCTTTTGCACAAATTGACTCTTTAATTTCATCCACAAATATTGGAGATAATAGTAATAATTACCATACCGCAAATCTATTTTATGATTTAAAGCTAGATACCTTGGGAAGTAAATTATCAATCGGTGCTAATTATTTCTCTACCGCTCCTGAGAAGACAACAACTATAAAAGATTACAATGCTGTAAGTACTGTAAAGAACCAACTTTATTTTACCAATGAATTAGACTACAGCGTATGGAGTGCAAATACAGACTTAGCGTATAAATTGTCATGGGCAGATATTGAAGTAGGAACAAAATATACTTATTATGATAACAAGTCTACTGTAGATTATTTTAATTTCAAAAATTCAGAATATCACTTCGATAACACTAAGAGTAATCGATTCAATTATCAAGAAGATAACTATGCAGGATATTTTAGCATTAGTAAACAATTAAGTGAGAAGTGGCAAGTAAAAGGAGGGCTTCGTTATGAATATACTGAGGCTAAAGGAAATCTATTAGATACAAACGAGAAGTTTACAAAGTCTTATGGTAAATGGTTTCCTACCGCATACGTTTCGTTTGATCCAAATGATACACATTCATTTAGCTTTAATTACTCTAAGCGAATCAACAGACCTAGTTCTAATATTCTAAATCCTTTTAGATACTATACAAATGTCTATTCCTATGATAGTGGAAATCCTGAACTAAATCCAGCAATAACTAATAATTACGAATTAAGCTATGTATATGACAGTGCTTTATCTTTTACGTTAAGTTACTCGCATTTATCAGATTCCTTTGATCAGTTATCAATCTATGAAAGTGGCATAATGTCTAGTAAATATTATAATATGCTTAATACAGATTACTATGGTATAGATGTTTCTTACAGTAATAAAGTATTCTCATGGTGGGAAACAAATACAGGTGCAGATTTTTATTATACTACTTCCTATTATAACACTTCTGATGCACCACAAATACCTCAGAACGGTAGTACTTTAAGTTATTATTCTATGAATACATTTAATATTAATAGTGCAAAAACACTCAAATTATTATTAAACTGGAATCATACATTACCTAATAAAGAAGACAATACGAAATACAATAAATATCAAACACTAACATCGGGTATTAAATTAAACTTGTTAGATAGTAAATTAAGTATAAACACGACTATATACGATATATTTAATACAGGTAAAGCAAGTGGAACGATGTATTATCACAATAACACGCAAACCTTTTCAAATAAGTGGAATTCTAGAAGATTTAATCTAAGCGTATCCTATAATTTTGGAAATACTAAAAATAAAAAAGAAATCATAGAAGCCAATTTTGAAGATAAGAACAGAAGCAATTAGTTAGTTAGTTTTGTATTAATCCCTTTGTGTATAACTACCAAAGGGATTTTTCTATATCCATACATTCTCTTCTTTTACATATTCATTTTCCAATTGATTAGAAAGGGAAAGCATTCTACTTCTAAGTAATTCCTTACGACCTTCGAGCGTTCTCGTAAAAATAATGCGATGAGGTCCTACTACTTCACCCCATCTTTTCGCAAAATACTCTACCATTTTCTTATTACTACCTAAGCAAGCTGGCACAGCATGATAATCATGTTGACTATTGGCATAAGCTAAAAATGATTGACGTTCAATAACATATCGAGGGTTGTCAATTGGAGAAAGCAACTCTCTCATACAGTCAACAAATAAGTTCCCTTCTATTACCGTTACACCTTGTAAAACACAATAAATATCTCCCTTAGGATATACTTTAGCTATAATCTTCACCTTATCCTTAGGAGTTTTAATAAAATCAAATGCGCATAAACTATCCACTAATGCAATGGCTATATTTTTAACATCTGAACTTATATCAACATATTTTTTTGCTAACTTTCTATTCTTTCTATACTGTCCTATAAACTTATAGAACATAGTAAGCATTACAATATTTGCCCCCCATAATAATATTCCTCTTAGATTCACACCTCCCCATAAAACCGCTTTAAAGAATAGCGTAGCAATCTGATTACCTACAATCGTAAATAAAGCTAAAGCTATTGAATATCTAGAATACCTAATTGTCTTTTTAGTATAGAACTCTTCTTGTTCTTTATGGGTTGTACTATCGTTAGTAGGAATATAGGGAACAGTAATGGTATGTACTAAATTAACTCCTTTCTTGATAGCACTTTCCCAACGTTCTTTCATTTGTGAGCGCTGGCGAGCAATGTGAAAGAAATAATTATTCTGGTCCTTGATTTCTTCTTCCGATTTTAATGTAGTAGGTAATCCTAACCTACCTGTTCCATTACTGATAATCACATCCTCAATAGCATCGTGATTAGAAATACCCACAAACCCCTTAAATCTACGCGACAATACAGTCCTATCATTTCCCCCATCTTCTACATAGGGATCCAAACATACAAGATGCCAGATATTAGCCGTTTTATAAGGATTCCCTCTCTGTGAGCGAATAGCACGACCTCTCATCTGATTAGATGAAACAAAAGAACCGACAACACTCGCTAGGATTAAACTATTAATTGACGGAGCATCCCATCCTTCTCCCAATAATGATTTTGTACCTATCAATACTTCAATATATCCCTCTTCAAATAAACGTGTAATGACATAGATTATATCTTTTTTTGAAGCATCATTTACTTTTACTTCTAAGTAGGAATTATCATATTGTAAAGGGCTAAAAACAGCCTCAACAGCATTTCTAGCAATAAACAGTTCTATAAACCTCTTCTTAGCATTGACGGGAATAAAAACAATAGAACCTGTAAGTACACCCATTTTAATCTTTTCTTGAGCATATCGTCTCAAATGCTCAAAAATAGGTATAACACCTAGTTTACTAATGACACTATCGTTTACATCTTTTTGTACATGATACTCTTTTCGAATATAATCTGATAAAATCACCATGCGCAAATCATCTCCTAAAACTCGATGCTCAAAATTGACTATATCTAATACACTACCTAACTTATTAATACTAGATGTCAGAAAAGCACTTTCTTTATTCGAACTTGTAAAACATATTTGGCGATGTTCCATTGCGCCATATCTTCTCAATCGATGGATTAGCTTTTCTATTTTTTCATCATAAGTTTCTTGGCTATCTTCTTCCTCTTCCTCATTTGAAACAATAGAAGATTCTTCATCTTCATTTTCGAGCTCATATTCACTAAGCATTTCTTGTTCTTCAACAATAACATTTTCCTCCTCAGTAACAATAAAAGTTCTCGCTTTAAAACAATAAAAATTCAATAGCTTTTCCATCCACAAATAATTCATAGGTGGAATTACGGCATCAATATTACCCACTACCTCTAGGAGTAAATTATCAACCTTGCCTCTGTAATCGTTGATGAGGACAATACATGAAATATAAACTTCTAAATTTTCATAAATCCACTCCAGATAAGATAGGGGCTCACTAATGAAAGGCAATTGTTCCACATCTTTCACCAGCTCCTCATCTTTGCGTAACTTCTGAAAAATAATATTCACCTTCTCGCGCATTTCCAATATTGTACCTCTCTCCTCTGCTGCAGGCATATTAAAATAAATGAAGTCCTGATGTGGGCAAAGATCACCCTCCGCTACAAGTTCAGGTACAAAAATCTCATCATCTATAGGACCATTTAGAGAAATATAGCGCCCCCACTCAAACCCACTTACATCGTAAGGAGGTGTAGCTGTTAATCCAACTATTACTGGTTTTAAATTCTCTTCTAAGTAATCAAGAGATTTCCACCATTCCTTTTTTAGATGATGTGCTTCATCAACGATAATAGTCTTTACATTTAACTTTTTTAAAGCATTGACTATTGAATTTGCATTTCGATTAGAAACCGTTTTACTCGTCTTCTTAGTCTCTTGCTCTTCTTCTCCTGCCTCCTCTTCCTCTGCCTTTAAGTTATTGAAAGCAGCATGAAGCCCTTGATAGGTAGAAACTGTCAAAAATTTAGGCGTATACAAATCCTTAGATATCCACTCTGGCACATTATCAACTTGTAAAAACAATTCGCAAAAACGTTCTACCCATTGATCCCTAACTGCTAAAGTAGGTGCCAGAATTAGAGTAGGTTTATTTAACCTCAACATAACTTCTAGCCCCAACACTGTCTTTCCAGAGCCTGGAGGAGCGACAATATGTAATTTATTATCACCTAGATGTTTTTTTAACTCGTCTAATACACGCTGTTGATAAGTACGCCAAGAATATTTAAAAACTATTTTATCAGGAAACTCCTTCATTAATTTCTATTTTAAAAGAAAAGAGACAAAACCATAAATACAATTTACTCCATGTCACTTAATTACTATACAAAACTACATTTAAAAAATTCTCATAATAAGCCTTACTTACTTTTCTTCCTCTTTTTTCTTAAAATTTCTACTCTTTTCCCATTTCTTCTTTTTATTTCTATTTTTTTCCTATCATAAAAAACAGAATATTTTAATAAATAGCCTATTGGACTCAACTAATAATTATTATTTATAAAAAAAGTAAGACTCTATTTTTATAAAAATGAAGGTAATATCATTATAAAAAGCTAGATGTAATGCACTATCTGATTTAGAATTAGCTTCTAAAAATAACTATACTAATCATAAGATAGTGGATAATGATACTGCCTTGATCTCTATTTGATACCACAATGATGCCGCTATTTTTATAGGTTTTACCGGTATCACTGCGGCATCATCTACCAAAGAGCATTACTATTACAGTAAATTTTCTGCTTAACACTTTGATTTTAATATTCATAAATGCAGACAAAACACAAGCCCTTTTATTATCTAAATAGTAATGAATCCATCTAGAATATAGTAAAAGAGTACCTATTACTTTATTGAATTATTTTAATCCAATATAACGCCACTGACTTATTATATTTTCTAAACTAAAAGAATACCCTCAAGGTCGCTATGAGATTATAGTTCCCCGCCTACTACTATAGTTTTCGCTAATTACTTACTCAATAGCAAGGACTATAAAGTTTAATATCTAGATGACTTTTGAGGTTGTCATTTTATAATTAGGCAAGGGTATAAAACAAAACAAGTAGGAAATTAAAGATAACTTCCCACTTGCTGCTTTCAAGAATAACAAATAATTGTTACTATAACTCGGCATTTCTGCCGACTATTTCATTAGTAGTAGATAATTGTTTTAAATTATCTAATGTTACATATGCAATTTGCGTTAATGCCTCATCAGTAAAAAAGGCTTGATGGGCAGTTACTAACACATTTGGAAATGAAGTTAATAACTGTAATCTTTCATCTTCAAGAATTGTTCCAGATAAATCACGGAAAAACACATTCTCTTCTTGCTCATACACATCAATTCCTAAAGCTCCAATCTTTTTATCTCTTAGACCCTGTATAGCTGCGCGCGTGTCAATTAATTTACCTCTACTGGTATTAATTAACATTACCCCATCTTTCATTTTTGCTATATTCACTCCGTTGATAATATGCATTGTTTCTGGAGTTAATGGGCAGTGTAGCGAAATAATATCAGACTTCTCTAGGATTTCATCTACATCTACATATTTAATTCCCTCTTTGATAAGCTCTTCATTAGGGTATAAGTCATAAGCTAATACTTCTGTTCCTAAAGCTTTCATCATTCTACAAAAAACAGCACCGATATTACCTGTCCCGATTACACCTGTCGTTTTCTTATAGATATTGGTACCTAATAGTCCATTTAGTGAGAAGTTTTGCTCTCTTACACGGTTATAGGCTTTATGAATTTTTCTGTTTAAAGTAAACAACATTGCTAAAGTATGTTCTGCAACAGCTTCTGGTGAATAAGCAGGTACTCTACAAACTTTAATACCATGAGCATGTGCAGCATCTAAATCAACATTATTAAACCCTGCACAACGCAAGGCAATATATTTTATGTTTTTCTCAGCGAGCTTTTCAATTACTGTAGCATCTACTATGTCATTCACAAAAACACAAACCGTATCAGTACCTTTAGTAATAAGATTTACTGTATGCTCTTCTAAAGAAGTATCAAAGTACTCTAATTCGAAATTAAAATCCTTATTACACTTATCGAAGAAAGTAATATCATAAGGTTGTGCCGAAAAAAATGCAATTTTCATAATGAAACTGTTTTATCTATTAATTTTATATAAATACATTTTTGTATTTGCAAAATATTCATACTTACACTAGCGATTACTCCTTATTTTGCTTAATAAAGTTAGGTATAATTATCCATATATTCTACTTAAATCGCACTATTTGCCTTTTATAATTTTGCAGACAAATCAAAATGCAAAAACAGATTACATAACTGTCTGAGACTATAATATTTTCGCTAGTTTACACACTATTTCCAATAATTTTTCATTATTTTGTAACTTTTCTAATAATCAATTTTAATAGGCTATTTCAATAGACAACAATGATCGCAAAAATTCAACTTAAACTTAATAATGACGTCCTTCTTACTGTAATAAAAATGGTTCAACAAACAGATGATTATCTAGTTGAAAACGTTACAGATGCCTTATTAATTAGTGTAAAAGAAGACCTGATAAACAAGTTGGAAGACAAGGCAAAAAATATACAAAAACAAGTTTCAATTCTTGATCATAATAAAAAGCACTCAATGGTTTTAAAATACCATGAGGCTTATACTCTATATAAGTTGTTAGATGCTGTAGAAGCAAAGCAACTTTTCAACGATAGCCCTCATATTAAAAAAATTAAAAGATTAATCAACGAGCTACATAACAAAGTAGACATATTTGCGAAAGAAGGCGATTTTATTGATACTGAAGAAGAAATTATTGAAGATCATAATTCTGAAATAAATAGTCCTATACAAGTAGAGCCTATTCTTTTCTCATTTGATTTCGAGCAAGACAATACTTCTATTGATGAGATAGAAACTACTGAACAATTAGAGCTCAATGCTGTTGAGGTAGATAACGCACAAGATATTGTGCCAACAGAAACTACTGAACAACTTGACTTCAATGCTATTGAGGTGGATAATGCACAAGATATTATACCAGCAGAAACTACTGAACAACTTGACTTCAATGCTGTTGAGATAGATAATGCACAAGATATTATACTAGCAGAAACTACTGAACAATTAGAGTTTAATGCTGTTGAGGTAGACAACGCACAAGATATTGAGCCAACAGAAGCTACTGAACAACTAGAGTTCAATGCTATTGAGTTAGATAACGCACAAGATATTGAGCCAACAGAAACTACTGAACAATTAGAGTTCAATGCTATTGAAGTAGATAACGCACAAGATATTGAGCCAACAGAAGCTACTGAACAACTGGAGTTCAATGCTATTGAAGTAGATAACGCACAAGATATTGAGCTAACCGAAGCTACTGAACAACTTGACTTCAATGCTATTGAGGTAGATAACGCGCAAGATATTGAGCCAACAGAAACTACTGAACAATTAGAGTTCAATGCTGTTGAGGTAGATAATACATCACAATTTAACTCTGTGAGTCAACCAAATTTCAGTGAGTATTTTGCTATTCAGAAACAAGGATTAAGCAATGTAGAAACTATTCCTACTCCTTCAAATAATATTAATGAAAGTGAGAGCGAATTAGCCACTACAATATCTAATATAAAAGAAGGCATAGAACAAGCAGAAAGAGAAACTGCAAAAGACGTTATGCAGATTGAGATATTTGATGTACTCGATCTTGACAACAAACCTCTAGAAAAAGACACTAAAACTAAAGCTGACAAGAAAAAAGAGAAGAAAGAAAAAAAATCTGATTCTCAAGAAGGTCAAATAAGCTTATTCTAATAATACAAATCCATTCTAAAATAGAGTGGATTTTTTTATTTTGGAAATAGCTATAATAAATAGCAATAATCGGATTTTTAAATTGATAGCATTTCTATTACTTTGTATATCAAATATTAATTGTCATGGACAAACAAGCAGCTATTAATTATAAAAGAATTTCAGAAGCTATTGACTTCATTCAACAAAACTTTAAGACACAGCCTTCTTTAGAAGATATAGCGGCTAGTATTCATCTAAGCCCTGCACATTTTCAAAGATTGTTTAGCGAATGGGCAGGTACTACACCAAAAAAATTCTTACAATATATCAGTGTGCAATATGCTAAACAGTTATTAGCGGATCGACAAGCTACATTATTTGATACTGCAATAGAAACAGGATTATCGAGTACTAGTAGACTTCATGACTTATTTATAAATATTGAAGGGATGACTCCTGCAGAGTATAAAAACGGCGGGAAAAATCTAGTGATCAATTATAGCTATGACAACTCCCAATTTGGGGCTATATTAATTGCATCTACTGATAAAGGTGTCTGCTATATGGCATTTATAGAAGAAGGAATGGCCGCCTTTGATGCATTAGTTATGAAATTCCCTAATGCAACTTTTAAGCAAGAGAGAGATTTGCATCAACAAAATGCTTTGGCTATTTTTCAAAGAGATTGGACAGAATTAAGGAACATCAAACTTCATCTAAAAGGAACTGATTTTCAATTAAAGGTATGGGAAACTTTATTAAAGATTCCATTAGGTAATCTATCTACCTATGGCAAAATTGCAGACCTAATAGGAAACCCTAAAGCCTCACGAGCTGTCGGTACAGCTATCGGCAGTAATCCTATTGCTTATTTAATTCCTTGCCATCGTGTAATACAGACCTCTGGACACTTTGGAGGTTATATGTGGGGACCTGTAAGAAAGACAGCAATAATAGGTTGGGAAACAGCACTTACTAATGATACTGACCTATTCGAGAATAATTTCTAATATAATAATTGAAAAAATGAATCTATTTGACTTAGAAGCAGACGCTACGCAAAACCTCCTTCCTTATCAAGGGTGCGTAAATTATTATGGTAAAATTATTTCTTTTGATTTAGCAAACCATTATCTCAATCAATTACTTCAAGGAATAGAATGGAAGAATGATGAGGCAATTATATTTGGAAAAAGAATAATTACCAAACGAAAAGTTGCTTGGTACGGTGATCAGCCTTTTTCCTATACCTACTCAAATACAACCAAATTTGCCCTGCCATGGACAAAGGAATTACTTGAACTCAAACAATTAATTGAGAAACAAACTGGCGAAACATTTAATTCTTGCCTCCTAAATCTTTATCACAGCGGCGATGAGGGAATGGCGTGGCATAGCGATGGAGAAAAAGATCTAAAGAGAAACGGTGCTATTGCCTCTGTAAGCTTTGGCGCTGAACGCAAATTTGCCTTTAAACACAAAGATTCAAAAGAAAAAGTAGAATTACTATTAGAACACGGAAGTCTGCTAATAATGAAAGATGAAACGCAAACTTATTGGCTACATCGCCTTCCTCCAACAAAAAAAACACAAATGCCTAGAGTTAACCTTACATTTAGAACTATTGTTTCAAATAAATAAACCTCTACTTAGTCTATCGCTAATAATTCATTTAACTCTTTGACAAAGTTTGAGTTTTCATTCCTCTTATCAAACGATGTTGCATAATGATAAGCACGCGCTTTAAAGTGCTGATAAAGCTCTTCTAAATCGTAGATACCTTTTTCGTTATAATACGGTAAATATGAAGGAAAGTTAAAATGACGCTGCCCTTTTTCTTGTAATAAGCACGTAGCATACTTGACAAAGAAGAAACTATAAAAATCTTCTGCCTCGTGCTCATAGACGCAGATTTCTTCAAAGTAATCCCAACACTTCTCATCACCATATTTATACAATAAATACATATATAGAATTCGCGCTCTTATATGAGTTATACAATCATCCTCATCATAACTTATAATATGGTTTGTCGCTAAATCAAAGTATTCTTGAAAGCGTTCATCCTTTACTTTATAAAACTCAAAAGCAAAAAGTACATAGGCTTCAAAAGCTGTATTTACGTATTCAAACCGATTGTGAAATAAGTCCTGAGCTACAACATACGCTTCATCATATTTTTTACATGCTAATAAATTGTTAGCCTTTAAAGCGGTTTCGAATAATAAATTATTACTCATCTCATCCAAGCTACATTGTTCCATCTTAGCAATAATATCACTAGCCTTTTTATACTCTCGTAAATGTTGGTACCAAATCCCCATTATTTGATAATACCCTCTACTACTGTAGCCATTATTCAATAAACGTTGATGAAAATCTTCACCTATATGCATGAATTGTTCTTTAGATATAGAGTAAGAGCCATACGAAATAGCAAACATCCACTTATATTCATACATAAAGTCATTCTCATCAAAATAACCTTTATTAGCGTCATTAATGTCAAGTATCCAACTAAAAGCAGGATAGCTTAATACTGAGCGCGAAGTAAAATTCTCTGTGTTAATCAACAAAAGTCTAAGATCAAATCCCCAATCAATATCATTGTGTATATCAGCAATCTGAATTGCTTTTTTAATCAATTGTAAACGATCAGCAACCTTAAGAGTGTCTTCTATCTCTAATATAACTTTTTGAATATCTAAAACGTAACTCATTGAAAACCTTCTACTATTTATTATTGAATACATGTATAGAACTACCTCTATAATAAAAAAACATCATGTATATTACTCAACAAAGTTAGATAGTTTAATTCTATTGTTCTACCTATCATTGATAAACTTTTTATTACAAAAAAAAAACGAGCACTTAAAGTACTCGTTTAGTTTCTATCTTTTATTGAAGCATTTTATCTACTTCTTCTTTAAAGTTTTTATTTCCATTACGCTTATCGAATCGATCTGCATAATCATAGGCTGTTTCTTTAAAGTAATTATAAAGCTCGTTTAAATCATATATACCATCTTCTTTATAATATGGTAATTGAGAAGACAAGTGCAATTCTTTCGTCCCTCCTTGTTTCATAACAGGCGCTAAATAACGTGCAAAATTATAAATATGTAAGTCCTCTGCTCCTATCTGCCATTCTGAAATACGTTCAAAAAATGTCCATAACTCAGGATGATTTACTTTGTGCATATAAGCAACTAATTGTGACATAGAATACCCCACTGAACTATCATATTGATCATGTGCATGATATTCTTCTAATGCTTTGTCAAAGTAGATAGAAGCGCGCTCATCTCCATACTCTTGTAGTTTATATGCAAAACAACAAAAAGTTTGGAAAGGCATTGAGTAGCAAGTAAGCTTCTTATTAATTAGATCTTGAGCTTTTATTAAAGACTCATCTATATAACCTTGATCTAGTAAAGTTTCAACCTTTGTGTCTAACTCACAAGCAGGGCAATTAGTCATATCATCTATAATTTCAGCATCCGCCAAATCAATATATTCTTGCGCTAATTTAAAATCTCTTAAATGTAAAGCTAAACCAGTCATTACATTGTAATAAGCTCTAAGACTAAAACCATTCTTAACTAATCGCTTCTTTAAATCTTCACCTATCTCTAACACCTGCTCCATAGGAATAGAAGCATTGCGGTAAGCTGAGCAAAACATCCATTTATATTCCCATAAAAACTCAGACTCATCAAAGTAATCTTCGTTTGAATCACTCGCGTTTAGGATCCACGTAAAAGCTGGGAAACTTTCTTCACATTTAGAAGTATTTCGCTCTTGTCTAATTAGGTCAAGCCTTAAATCAAATCCCCAATCAATATCATTGTGTTGATCAGCAAGTTGTATTGCTTCTTTAATTGCAATTACTTTGTCACTAAACTTTTGAATTTCTTCAACTTTCAGTAGTATCTTTTGGATTTCTAAATTGTAATTCATAGTTATTTTATTGATCTAATTTCTTTATTTAACGAAATAAACTCCTGTGAACAAAAAGTTGAGCCATTTCTCTTATCAAATTGTTGTGCTAATGTTGTAGCTAGATTTGCGTAATAATCAGCCAAGACATTTAAATCATATTGATTATCCATCGCATAAAAAGTTAGCTTAGGAGAAAGACTTAATTCTTTTACTCCCCCTTGCTTGCATATTATAGCCATATGACGACTAAGCATAAATTGTAAATCATCTTCTGCATTGATTTCCCAATCAGCTATACGCTCATAAGTCGACCACAACAACTCATCTTCTAATAAGTACATCGTATACATTAAACGAGTCATACTATAAAGCATCGAACTATTTATTTCGCGTAATCCATCCATTGCTGATTTTGCTTTGTCAAGATAAATAATAGCTCTCGGATCTTTTGCTCTAGCCATGCAGTAAGCCATTGCACAATAAGTTTCAAAGGGTAGAGCAAATGCACTTAACTTTTTAAGTTCCATCTGTTCCATCAAGTTTATCGCCTCATCAAATTTCTGCATAAGCACTAAATTCTCAATGCGATAATCATATTCCATTGCTTCTACATTTTCTTCGTCAAAAGGCTCTTTCATTGCAAGTTGAATATATTCTACTCCTTTGTCGAAATCACCTAAATTCTGCGCAAACTCAGCCATCGTAAAATAATAACCTCGCTTGGAGAGTTCATTGCGATCTAATCGCTGATACAAATCATCCGCAATAGCATTGATCTGATCTAATGTCATGAGAGAATTACTATAAGCAGAACACAACATCCATTCGTACTCTAATAAAAAATCTGCTTCTTCAAACTGTTCTGGATATTGATCACAAATATTTAATATCCATGCAAAGGCAGGAATACTCTCTATACATGCAGAGGTAGAACGCTCTTCATGAATCAAGTCATATCGCAAATCAACTCCCCATTCTAAATCTCCGTTTCGATCAGCTATCTGAATGGCTTGTTTATAAATATTAATAATGTAGTTTACATTATTAATATGCTCTTCTATCTCTAATAGTAATTTTTGAATTTCTAAACGATACATGCAGTACTAGAATTTAGGTAAAAAACTAGACATACCAAGTATCATAAATTGGTATAAGGCTTCGTTAAAGGTATCCATCTCGCGTTTGTTAATGGTATATCCTCCTAACATTAACGCTTGTACATATAATACATTAATTAATGCTTCGAAAAGTTCTTGATCATCAATAACTAATAACTTTTCAACCAAATCATTCTGTTGATTAAAGCACAATATTGGCATTACTTCTTCCCCTTTTTTGAAATGCTGTAAAGTGGAAGCAAATGGATTAGATGACTGTGATAAACTTTGTATATTTTTACTCGAAAGTGCATCTTCATTAGCAATATATATTGCTGTTGTATCTTTAGGTTCAAAACGCTTCACCTCTGCCTTACAATAATGCTTTTTTAAAACAATATTTGCTTTTTGCACAAACTTTTCAATACGGTCATCTGATACTACTGCTGCTTCAAACTCTTGTAATATATCATTTGGTGCTATTTTCTCAATTGATAAATCAGTATGTAAATGCTTTAGCTTATCAATTAAATCTGTTTCATAACTATAAGCGGCATTTATTACTAATTTCTTTTGTGAACCAGCAATACGTCTTATCTGTCTGAAATCATCCAATGAAGGTGTGTAATATATTTTTTCATTATTACTTCTAATCTCTCCAAAAGATAGGGTTCCTTGATTAGTTTCAAATGGCAAATAGTCTTCAAACAACGACATAATTTCATTATCTGAAGCTGCTAAAGCCTTTATAAACATATGATGAATACTAATAATGCGCTCTAGTATATCTGGATTAGTAACTGAAAGCGTCTTTAGATAATCTTTAAAGCATTCGCTTAACTCTTTCTTTGTCTCTTGTAACACAGCATTATTCATAAGAGATTCACGAGAAGCAGTTGGCTGTAAAGCATTAGCATTTATAATACAACGTACAAAAGATGTCCATTCAGGTAATAGATTAGTCGCCTGATCACACAAATACATACGCTTTAAAAATATTTTATGCTCTTTCGTTGCAGTCGTATTAACCTTATTAGGAATAATAAAAGCAACTCCTTTCAGTTCTCCAGCATCAGAATGTAAACGGAACACGTCTAAGAAACGTGTTTTAAACATTTCTTTTCCGTACGCTAGTAATTCCTCTTTCGTACTATTTGGATCTAACCATACAGGGTTACCATCCAATAATTGCTCAGTAGTTCCATTCTCAATTAAGTTTACTTCAATTGGCAATGCACTACCATAAAATAATATATTCTGTTTAACTTCCTCTTTCTTAAAAAGAGTTTTCCATGCTTTCTTAGCATCCAATATAACTTTTGTACCAACTTCTGGTAACAAATCAATCATTTCGACATCATATGTTCCATCCGCTCTACCAGTCCAACGAACAGATTCCTCCTTATACAATGATCTTGTTTCTACAACAATGGCTTCACTAACTACCAAGCAGGAAAGTAATCCAATACCAAACTTCCCAATAAGATCTTTATCTGCTAATTCACCTCGTTTAGAACTCTGACCAATTACTGATAAAAATTGATGAACATCATCTTGCGTTAATCCTACTCCATTATCTTGAAATACAATGCGTTCACCTTCAAAAGTAACATCAATACGCCCTTTGAAGTGTTCGTCAATTCCCTTTCTAACTGTTACGGCATCCATACCGTTTTGTAAAAGTTCCCTGATAAAAACTGTTGGCGAGCTATAAATATGCTCTGACAACAGTTCTATCATTCCCTTCATATTTACCTGAAACTGATATTGTTTCTGATTCTCCATTATCTTCTTCTTTTTCGAGGTCCACCCACTATTTTTTGAGCATCCTCATTGCCATTTTCTGCTGCTTTTTGATACCATTCCATCGCTAGGTCATCACTCTGAGCCACACCTTCACCTTTTAAATAACAATTTGCTAATTCATATTGTGCATAATCATATCCTTGATCAGCCGCTTGGATTAAATAACTAACTCCATATTCTGGATCAGGTTCTGTCCCATCTCCTTTAACAAGCATTACTCCAACATAACTAGCTGCATCTAAATTACCTCTATCCGCTACTTGTTTTAAATAATGAAATGCTTCTACTTTATCTTTTTCTGTTCCTATTCCAAAATAATATGCTTGACCTAATCGATAAATAGCACCATCATATCCTCTTTCTGCAGCAATTTTATAATAATTAAATGCTTTATTTTCATCTTTATCAACTCCAATTCCGAACTGATAACAAATACCAATGCCCTCGGAAATATAATCTCTTTCTTCTGCTAGTTTATAATACTCATAGGCACTATCATATCCTGCACCTTCTTCATAGCCATATAAAAAGTAATCTCCTAAAGTTAGCATTGCTAATGGAGAACCATTCTCTACTCCTTTTTCCAACCATTTACGTCCTTCTACAGCATCTGGATCAACAAAGTATCCAAAACTATAATAGCATCCTACTTTATACTGTGCGTAACCTATACCCGCTTCTGCAGCTGCTAACATATATTGATAAGCTAGCTCAGGATTAGACTCTTGTCCACAAGTTCCCTCTTCATAAGCTAGTCCTAAATCAACATTTGCATCAATAAATCCTAGTTCTAAAGATTGCTTAAACAAATCAAAAGCTTTCACCTCATCTTTTTCTCCAGCAATACCATAACGATAAAAACGTCCTAAATGATAAATCGCTTCAGGCACTTGAGCTTCTGCAGCTATTTCAAAATATTTTTTAGCCTTTTCTACATCTGGTTCACCGGTATAACCTTCTTCATATAACAATCCTAAACGCATAGCTGCATAAGAATAACCATTCTCTAAAGCAGCTAAATACAATTCTTCAGCTTTAGAAATATCTTGGTCAACTCCCTCTCCATTAAAGTACATCATTGCAAGTTCAACTCTTGAATAATCAGAATTAAACTGCTCAATTGCTCTTTGATAATACTCGATTGCTTTAGCAGTATCAATCTCTCCTACATATCCATATCTGTGATAACGACCAGCATATTCTATTGCTGATAAATTATTACGAGAAGCTGCTAATTCAAATAAGTACAATGCCTTTTCATAGTCAGACTCTGCTTCAAACTCACCATTTTGATAACCTAAACCTAAACGATATGGTGCATAATCATTTCCTAACTCCATTGCACGCTCAAGAATTAACTTACCTTCTTCAACATTGCGCTCTACTCCTTCAAAATCTAAAAGTAAAAATCCTTTCTCTGCCATAGCACGATCATAATTCTCTGCTATCGCTCTATCTAGGCATTCTATTCCCTTAGCAATATCTAAGTAGTCTTTATGATATAAATAAAGCATAGCAAGCTCTAACAGCGCTTCTGGTGAATTGTACTTACTAGCTTTTTCTAAATAGTCAATTGCCATATCAAACTGTGGCTCACTACCATCATTAGGATACAGATAAGTATAGCCTAATATAAATCCACTGTAAACAACACCATCATTAAATGCTTCTAATAAATATTCACGTCCTTGTTCACGCGTATAGCCTAAACTTTCAAAGCGACCATTACTGCACATCATTCCTAGTAGATAAGCACAATATCCACTACCATTCTTTATTCCTTCAAGTAATGTTTCAGCAGCTTTTTCATTATTATCCTCACGTAAATAATAGTCTGCTAATACATATAGTCCACGCTTTTGTCTATGTAGTAAATCATTAAATTTTTCAATAACTGCCCATCCTTCTTCTGCTGACTCACATGCTCTAAATTCAATATTCAATAAAAATAAAGATGCTGTATGTAAATCAGTTGTGTTCTTCACTTGTTCTAATAACTGAAGTCCTTCCTCCTTATTTATCTCAAAACCGTGATTGCCATAATACATACTGTGCCCAACAAAACATTGACACAAATCATCTCCTAGTTCATAACCTTTTCTGATTAATTGTCGACACTCCTCTTCATTCTTATATCCAAAACGCCCTGTTATGTATAAATCATATTGATATGCATAAGCTCTTACAAGTCCATTTGATAAAAACAAATTATTTAATGCTTTTACATCTTCAAACCACAATGCATAATCTGCATCGCTAAGCTGCATACCACTTTTAACACAATTACTATCTTCATTTAATTTGTGATATAATCTCAATGCAAGTTCTCTTTCCTTCTCTATTCCACTTTGCTCAGCTAGCTTACATACAGCAAGTGCTTTATACCACATTTGCGGTTCTTTGAATTCCTTTAATGATAATAGTTCCTCAGCATATACCTCAAGCAACTTTACATTATTAGCAATTTCATTTTCGTAATTTAGGTATTGTGTATTAAGTGTCCCCATAACTTTTCTCTATTAGCAATTTTTTCCAGCTTTATAAATTCTGTAATACTAACAAATGTAGGAAAATGTCAAGAATAATAATTGTGTAGAAACACAAAGTTATGGTAGAAATCAATGGTGCGATTTCAATAAATCAATAAGAATTCGATTTTTTAATATATTAAAACATTGTCATTGTCCACCAATATTCATAGTCCATCATAAAATTGACTATTTTATTAAATACTCAACAATTAGTATATTATTGCATATTTAATTGTTATTGATAGAATAACTAACAAAAGAAAAGGATAAGTCTTTATTTTATTTCCTTTAAGTAAGCCTGGTTTGCTCTAGAAGCTGCTATATAAGAAGCTGCAAAACCTAACACTAAAATTGAAATAAATACCACGATTACGTTACTTAATCTAAATTCTACAGGATAAGGCATCCCTTCGCGTATCATAATAAGATGAAAATAGGACTGTAAATTAACAACGATAACACCAAGCACTATACCAATAACCGCTCCTAAAACGCTCATAATAATGCCCTGAAACATAAAAACTCGTTTTACATCTCTATACCCCATTCCTAAATTAACGAGAGTATGCATGTTATTTTGTTTTTCCAGAATAATCATAATTAAGGCTCCTACTAAAGTGAATAGCGCCATAATAACTACTAAAACAAAAATTAAATAAACAACAAGATTCTCTGTATTCAGCATACGATACAGCCCATCATTTAATTGTTGTCGATTTTTAATAATACTATCTTCTCCAAAAATACTTTTTAGAGTGTTTATAGCCTTGCGTTCTGAAACACCCGGCTCAAGCTTAAATTCTAAATGAGTTACCTCTTTATTTGGAATACTTAATAGCTCTCTAGCAACATCGATGTCAGCAAATACATACTTACTATCAATATCTTCATTTTCGAGAACGTACACCCCTACAGGTATAGTATTCTTTTTAATAAATGCATCTTCAGGGTTATCTATTACTCCCTCGCCAGGTTTCATAGCTACGGCAATCAGAGGATTCTCGAAATCGAATAAACCCATCGAAAGCAAATAAGATATTCCCACCCCTACTACTACTTCATTGGTGTCGGGCTCTAACCAATTACCATACTCAAGTTTATCTTGAAAATCACTTACATTGCTATAGTCTGAATCTATACCTTTAATCGTAGCAACAACCTGTTTCTCCTTAAAAGTAAAAAGCAAGCGATCCTCGACAATCTTGGCAAACCCCTTAAATAAATTAGAGTCGCGTACGTCTAGCACCTGCTGATCACTGACAACGAAACTCTTCCCCTTTGAGCTAGACAAAGTAAGTTCTGCATCTAGATCATTTACAAATGATAAACTAAATGTACGTAAACCACTAAAAACAGACAAAACGACAAACATGGCCATTGCACTAACTAAGACACCTATTGAGGCAACTCTAGTTATGATGTTAATGGCCTTACTTTTACTTTTACTAAAAGCATATCGTTTCGCTATGTAAAAAGGAAAATTCAATTATTTCTTCTTTCTTTTTTCTAATAAATCACGTTGTACTATTGGATTCTCATCCCCTTTAAGTGCTTTATCAATCTGATCAATATACTCAAGGCTATCATCAATATAAAAAGCTAAATCTGGCACCTTTCTTAATTGATGTCTTACTCTTTGAGCTAAGTCATGTTTAATCAATGGCGCATTTGATTGAATAGCCTTTAGCAATTCAGGTCCTTTTTCTGAAGGAAAAACACTTAAATATACTTTAGCTATTGATAAATCACTTGTTACACCTACTTTAGAAACGGAAATAATCAAATTCGTTATTCCATTCTTGCGCACTTCCCCTTGCAAAATATCAACGATATCATTTTGCAAAAGAGCGCCCATCTTTTTCTGTCTATTTGTTTCCATGGTGCAAAAATACAATTTTTTGAATAGCAAACTTTTTTATATTTGTGTATAACCACCAAAAAAATGTAATGAAAAAAATTGAACATATAGGAATTGCTGTAAAAGATATAAATGAATCAAATAACTTATTCGAAAAATTACTTAACACTCCTCCCTATAAAGAAGAAATAGTAGAAAGCGAAGGGGTAAAGACATCTTTCTTTATGAATGGACCAAACAAAATAGAGCTATTACAAGCCATCAATGCTGATAGCCCAATTGCTAAATTTATAGATAAGAAAGGAGAAGGTATCCATCATATCGCTTTTGAAGTAGAAAATATTTTGATAGAAATCGAAAGATTAAAAAAAGAAGGTTTTACCGTTTTGAATGAAACACCTAAAAAAGGTGCTGATAATAAACTAGTTGCTTTTTTACATCCAAAATCAACTAATGGAGTATTAATAGAATTGTGCCAAGAAATAAAGTAAATCGAAAAAATACTTGCATAAATCAATTAAACGCTGTAATATTGCACCCGTTAAACATGTTTTAACACTGGTCTAATAGCTCAGTTGGTTAGAGCACCTGACTCATAATCAGGTGGTCCCTGGTTCGAGCCCAGGTTAGACCACAACGAATTTTTAAGCTCAAAAAGAGCGGTCCTATAACTCAGTTGGTTAGAGTAACTGACTCATAATCAGTAAGTCCCTGGTTCGAGCCCAGGTGGGACCACTAAAATTTCAGAGAAGCATCTATTGTAAAATAGGTGCTTTTTTTTGCCCTTTTTTCACCTTTTTTTTCATCAGTACAACAAAAGTACAACAATTTGTTTTACCCTATAAAGATAGTAAAGTTTTCATTTTCTTGCAGTTAGTTATATTTTTAGTACTTTTATTACTAACCAACAACAAGACACTATGAATACTATTATTGAAACTCCGTTTTTTTTCTTTCACCAGAAGCTTGAAAAGCTAAAATCTGTAACTCTTTCCAAGAAGTTCACTTACATAATTGCCGCATTATTACCAATAATATCCCTGGTAACATCTACTTTTCAATTACCATATTTTTATAGTATATCTAAATGGTATATCCTTTTGCCTTTAACAGCATTGATTTGCTCTATATTATTATTAAGTGC
Organism: Myroides injenensis M09-0166; assembly: GCF_000246945.1. Taxonomy (GTDB): domain Bacteria; phylum Bacteroidota; class Bacteroidia; order Flavobacteriales; family Flavobacteriaceae; genus Flavobacterium; species Flavobacterium injenense. Next base: position 67,373 of record NZ_BAEX01000001.1, on the reverse strand, counting down.
TGCAATTAATTTTCACAAAGGGCAGAACATATTTTTAATCAGTCATCTAAGTTTGATATATAAAGAATCTTTTAAATCATTTAAAAATTCTAAAGAGTATCTACTAATATCTCCTTCTAAAAAAACAATTACAATTAATATCACTACTCACTCTAAAAAGAAACAGGAGCAAAAGAATGACAATGTATTTGTTTTTAGCACAACACATCAGGCTATCATTAAAGAAACATTGTATGAATTAAAGAAAGAAATTATTAATGATGACACAACAATTGAAGATTTTAAAAGAGTTATAGAATCTTGTATTAGTAAAAAAACAGAGAATCCTGATTCTTCTATTAAGTTAGAACTTCAGTCTCAACATTGTGCCATGTTCTTAGAAGCTTTCTTTATACCATTTGTACATTTATTTACTTTACACAAAACCACACTAAAAGAAAGTTGTCGCTACTTTAAATATGCAACTGTAGAAGATTATTCAGCTATAAACTATGATTCAATAAATAAAAAGGGCAGAAAGTTAATTACAAATGCTCATAAAGAAACTTATGCTAAAATCTTAGAAAATGTAAAAAGTCAGTTATCTAAAAAACTGTCCTAAGACTAAAATTAAATGTCAGTTAACTGACAAACAACCATTTCAAATAGCTTCATTACAATAGTTTAGCGTCATAATTCAAAAAACATTTATTATGACAACGCTAAAAATCATTCAAGAGCTTAACGAGATCAAGCTAATGATTACTAAAGGTAATCAGTTTCAAAAAGAAATCTTTACCATTAAAGATTTGATGGCTTATACTGGCTTTTCAGACAGTACTATTCATAAGTTAACTTCTAAAAACTTAATCCCTCATCACAAACCTACCAATGGCACCTTATTCTTTGACCGCCTTGAGATAGTTGAGTGGATTAAACAATATAGAGTCTTTACCGACCAAGAAGTTCTATCACAATTTTCAAAACAGTTAAAAAAATAAAAGCATTGATAGCCCTACTATCAATGCTTAAATAACTATTTCTATAACAAAAGAAAACAGTAGTAAATATAACTACTTCTTTCTGAAAATTTTTTGATATGAATACAACTGCAACAGAATATATTCGAATAGGAACAGAGTACTATGCGATAAGAAAGAAGAACGTCAACGGCAAAGAAATCATTGTTGAACGTAAACTGTGGAGAAAGTCTGAAATCATCACTGACTTTGGAAAGGATATCATCAAAGAGTTACCTAAATTCTTTGGTTATAAATGTGAACCTAATCACATTCATTACACTCATTTTATAGGAGATTACTTTAATTCCTACTCTCCTATTCTATATAACATTGACACTACTTCTGTACTTTCATTAAATTCACTTAAAGAACAGATACCTATTACTTATTATTTTCTACAACACATCTTTGGAAATCAATATTTACTTGCAATAGATTATTTTAAAATTCTATTATTATATCCAGAACAAATATTGCCAATTATAGTGCTTGTATCTAGGAATCGTGAAACAGGAAAAACCACATTTTTAAATTGGATAAAAGAAATCTTTGATAAAAATGCTGTTTTTGTAAAGGCAAATGCATTTACAGAAAAATTCAATAGTGAGATGGATAGTAAACTTCTCTTATTAATAGAAGAAGTAAAATCTGAGAACAAAGATATTGTTGAAGCAATCAAATACATTTCAACGGCTATGTATCAATCAATTGAATACAAAGGCCAAGAAAAAGTTGAGCAGAAGTCTTTTCTTAAGATTATCATGACAAGTAATCACGAGCATAACTTTCTAAAGATAGATAAAGAAGAAACAAGGTTTTGGGTTATTAAAGTCCCTCTGATTAGAAAGAGATCTACTGAATTTTTCACCAAACTCATTAAGGAGATTCCTATTTTCTTAAACTATCTCTATAGAGTTCCTTTCACGACTGAAAAGAAAACCCGAATGTGGTTTACTCCAGAGACTCTACACACAGAAGCCTTACATAAACTAAAACACGATGTAGATCTTCAAAACAAAAACCTGGTACTTGATATACTTGATATTATTTTCAATGAATTTGATATGGATCAAATAGACACCACTCCTTCTGATATTAATGCTCTTCTGAATTATTATAACAGAGGTCATAATATCACAATGAGAGAGATACAAACAATACTTGAAAACATAGCTTTAGTTAGATCAACTAACTCAAATAATTATGAACGAGTCAAGATAGAGGATAATACTTTAAAACGGACTATTCACAAGGGTAAATATTACAGGATTTCAAAAGAAACACTTTTAAATCAGATGACAGATGAAATAAATCAGTAATAAACTATTTACCAATAACTTAAATATTAATAAATCATAAACTGCTTGTCATCTACGATTCATCTGCGCTCATCTAAAGAAAGTAATTCACTATTAGTACAATTATGATCAGATGCTCAGATGACAACTAAATGACACACAGATATCACTTTAAATACTGTAAATCAACAACATACAACTAAACAACCCAAATTATGAATATTCAAGAAGCAAAAAACATATCGATTATTTCTATTTTAGATAGCCTTGGTATAAAACCAACTAAAATCAATGATAAACAAGCCTGGTACCATTCTCCTTTTAGAGCAGAAAACACCCCTTCGTTTAGTGTTAGTGTAACTAAAAATGTATTCTATGACTTTGGTGATAGTACATATAAAGGAAATGTAATTGACTTTGTAATGCTATATTACAAATGTGATATAAAAGAAGCTCTAAAAATCTTAGCAAACAATTCTTTTTCTGTTCACCAGCAACTTTTTAATCCGCAGGTTAATCAAGATGAGAAAGATTATGAGATTACAGCAATTAAACCTCTGAGAAATAAATACCTTATATATTACATCAAGCAAAGAGGCTTATGCATTAAAACAACTCAAAAGTATTGTAAGGAAATACATTATATTCTAAAAGATAAAGCTTATTATGCAATAGGCTTTCAAAATGAACTTGATGGAGTAGAACTCAGAAACAAATATGTTCAAATGTGCTTTGGCTCCAAGTATCCTACCTATATAAATAATGATTCATCTACCGTATTTTTATTTGAAGCCTTTATCGACTTTTTATCCTTTATAACTCTTAAACCTAATTTAGAACATAGGTTTGATTACATCATTTTAAACTCCGTTAATACTTTAGAAAGTACCCTTATTCAATCCTCGAACAAGTTTTTATATAAAACCTTAGACGATTCAGAAACATTTGAATCTAAATATAAAACCATAGTTGCTTGTTTTGACAATGATACTGCTGGAGATAAAGCAACTGAGAAATTAATTGCAGCATTTCCATTAATTACAAAAGATGCAAGAGCTAAATATAAAGATTACAAGGATGTCAATGATTATTTACTGAGTATTAACCGCGATAAACTGACGTGAGAATCATCGAGATGTGTCTTTGTCCTTACAAATTGAAAATTTGAACCGGAACAAAGACCACTCGTTTTTCTCCCGAAGGTCGCAAAATTGGTAAGACGATGAAAAGAGAACACAAGATAGAATTTAGAGTTACCCTTACTGAATCTCTGCTTATAAAAAACAAAGCAAAGAAAATTGGTTGTAGCGTTTCTGAATATTTACGAAATACTGCCCTGGGATATTCTGTAAGTTATAAACTAACTCAAGATGAAATTGAAACTTACAAACTACTAAACAAATTTGCTGATAACTTTAGAAGAATAGGTAACCTTTTTAAACTTGGAGATACCACTAAGGTAAAAGAATCCACCATTGAAACAGCAAACTTAATTAGAGCTCACCTTGAAAAACTAAAGTAATATGATAGCTAAAGCAAAAACATGTATTGGAGGAGCAGCACTTTTTAATTATGTAATTAATCCAAGTAAAGGCTATGAACTTGCTAGAAACAATCTTTCGGGGGAAACTCCGAAAGATATGTATCAAACCATGCAGATTCTACAAAATCAAAACACTCGCTGTAAAAACAATACAATCTCCGTTGTTATATCTCCTACTATTGAAGATAGTAGAAAAATGACAGACCAAGATTTAGAAAATCTCGTGAAAGATTTTCTAGTTGGTTTAAAATTAGATCCCAAAGGCGCGCAATACATCGCTTACTTACATACTGAAAAAGAGCACAAACACATTCACATTTTGATTAACCGTATTGATGAGAATGGAAAAGCACTAAAAGATAACTATATCGGATTTCAAGCACAAAGTATCGCTCACGAAATAGCCCTAAAATACAATTGGACTTCAATAAGACAAGAAAATCTAAATAGAAAAGAGCATTTAAAAACTAATCAGAAACAGACAGCTGAAACAATAAAAAAAGCTCATTATTTTGTTTTAAAAGAGCGTCCTAAAAACTTAGATCAGTACATCAATATGATGCTAGCACATCAAATAGAAGTAAAACCAACTGTAAACAAACAAGGTAATATTCAAGGATATAGATTTATTCATTTACCAACCAACACGAACCTAAAAGCAAGTGAGGTTGATCGGAATTTAAAACTGAATGAACTCTTTGAAAATAACATACCAAAACCAAATAATGATTTATTTCATACTGTACTATATAAAGACCAAGACAAACAAATCTGTTTTGAAAATTGGAATACAAATACAGTTAGTCTATTTAGTTTTTTAAACGCTTATGGAAATTACTATGAGGATTATATGCCTGATATAACTAAAAAGAAAAAACGAAAACAAACACAAACACAAACATTAAATCTTTAACTATGGCAAAGAAACAACCTACACTCACAGAACTCACTGAGTTACTATTTCAGCAGGTAGTTCACTTGCAAGAAAAACTCAAGCAAAATATTACTCTGCAAACTCAGCTTTCAAACAGGATAAATAATATTGAAGTAAAAGTAAATGTGTCTGAATTACACAAAATTGAGTCAAATAATAGACAAAGATTACAAGATGATTTCACTGCATTTCAGTCCACACTTTATGATACTAAAGAAGACCTTTTAAAAGTATATAGGGCTATTAGTCATAAGAAGATGTTCTACATCATAGCCCTTAATATTTTTCTTTTACTCACAAGTGGTTTATCAATTTACGTTGCGATTAAAAAATCAATTCATTACTCTGATTATAATCAGTTAATAGAAAATAATAAGAAATCGAATCTTGAATTAATGTATCTGAATCAGTTCTTTAAAGAGAACCCAAAGAACTTTGAGGTGTATAAAAAGTGGAAAATCACTTCTGAAAATAACACAAAAAAGTCTTTATAGTACATTGATTTTTAGTTTTATTTTTTATTAATAATTACACAAAGTTAGGCAATGCCTCGCGGTTCGCTAGCAAGAAAACCCCCATAAATGCTTGACTAAAGTCTTCGCTTTATTGCGCCCGTTTCTTGCGCTTGCTAAGCCATTACCAACTGTGGCTCCATAATTAATTTAAAAATTTAATATTATGGAAACTACAGTTTTAAACAAAGATTGGCTTATCGCTTCAGAAGTAGAATTAATTTACAAATCAAAAGTAAAGGCTTCACAGAGACCTCAAATTACATCTTCTTATAGTGCATATCAAATAGCATTAAAGGCTTGGGATGGTAATAAGATTGAATTGTTAGAACAGTTTAAAGTTCTTATGCTTTCTAACAATAATAAAGTACTTGGAGTATTAGAAGCTTCAACGGGAGGAATAACCGCAACAATAGTAGATTTAAGAATTATTTTCTCAGCTCTACTAAAGGCTAATGCTACAGCTTTTATAATTATTCACAATCATCCATCTGGAAAGTTAGATCCAAGTGATGCTGATAGACAAATTACAAGAAAAATAAAAGAAGCAAGTAAGATACTTGATATTACTCTTTTAGATCACTTAATTATAACCGAGGAGAGTTACTACTCCTTTGTAGACGAAGGCACCTTATAGGTGTCTTTGTTTTTTAAAGCTGTAAAATCATCTTTAGTTCTTACAAAATATTTATACTCAAAGTTTTGTATTTGCTGTATAGTCAACTTGGTAGTATATTTACAAATCAAATATTTGGTTAGAACAAGAACAATTAAGTATCTCATAATGCAACATATAAAAAAAACCTTCAACTTCTATTGTGATGAGAGTACTCATCTAGAGAATGATCAACATCCATATATGATTATTGGCTATGTAAGTACCCCTTATCACAATCTAAAAATGCACAATGAAAATATACGAGAGTTAAAACTAAAACATTTTTTAAAGGGAGAGTTAAAATGGAGTGCTTTATCAAAATCACAATATCCTTTTTATAATGAACTAATCGACTATTTCTTTAGCAATAGTTCTTTAGAATTTAGAGCAATTATTGTAGATAAAAGGCACATGAACCACAAAGCCTTTAATCAATCGCATGCTGATTTCTATGATAAAATGTATTATCAGTTGTTGAATAAAAAAATTCATCCAGAGCATACATATAATATCTACATGGATATAAAGGACACTTATTCATATCTAAAAGCGAAGAGCCTTAAAGCATATCTACAACGAGACTATTCTAACATAAGAAACTTACAAGTAATAAAGTCTTATGAAAGTGAGTTAATGCAGCTAGCCGATGTTTTGATTGGTGCACTAAACTATAAACTAAGAGGCTTAAATAAAGTAACTGCTAAAAATAATATTATTGAAAAGATAGAAAAATATTGTGATAGACCACTAACACAACGTACTCCAAAAAATGAGAATAAGTTTAATCTATTTTACATTGATTTAGACCATGGCGCTTAATTTATTAAAAATATACAATACCCATTTAGAACTATCGCATTTTACTGAAGCACAACGCACAAATTCATTGCGTGGGATTTTTGATAGAGATATTGCTAATAATGAAAGATTTCAATTCAGAACAAAAATTATTCGTCCTCTAAAGAAAGAAGGAGAGATTGATATGGAAACATTATTTTCTCATCTGACAAAAAAATCTAAGGAGGTTACTGATGAAAACGGAGTAAAAATAAAAGCACGAAATATTTTTGACAATGATCGCTCAAAAAGATTACATTGGATTTGGCACCATATCCAAGAAATAAAAGAAAACCTTCATGTTTTTTCATGTGAAGAAAGAAAAGGCGGCAAAAATGTAATACATACTTATATTTTCGATGCTGAAGAAAACTATGTGATAGTATTAGAGCCACAGCGTTCAAAACAAGATTATTATTTACTTTCTGCTTATTATTTAAATGAAGAATGGGCTAGAAAAAGTATGAGAAAGAAATGGAAGAAAAGATTACAAGAAGTCTATTAAACCGCAAAATCCGGTATACATCTGGGTATATCGGATTTCGAAATTCTTTTCTCCTATTATGGTAGAATGAACACTGCAAAGATACATATTTTTCCCATAAAAAAAAAATACGTGATTCAGTTTGATAAAAATAAACGCCACTTAAACTATGATTATTAATTTTATGATTAGGAAAAATATGGAGTTCAATATAGCTTTACGTTAATATAAAAATAAGGATTCAGTCTTAATTGAGAAAAATAGCATTAAGGCTTATTATAATCCAATATGCTTTTTGTATGAATAGTGTATTTATATGCATAATAACTGATACTTACATTTTAATACTTAATAAGCTCTTAGATAACTCTAAAAGCTTACACCCTAACTAATTTCATTAAAGGCTCAAAAGAATACATTGCAGCTCTACGTCCTGATGATTCTTCTCTTAAAATTAAATAGCCATTATCAACTAATTTTTTAATCATTAGTACTGCTGTTGCATACGGGATCTTTGTTGTACTAACAAATTTATTATTTCTAAATACTGGATAAGTAAATATAAAATCAAGTATCTCTATATTCCATTTTGAAGATAGTAACTCAGAGAATTCAGTTTTTGTAGTTTCGTACAAACTCTTTATACTCTCAGCTATTTCTAAATTTTTAATCGCTTGATTTTCTACTGCTTTTAAGAAAAAAAGAATCCATTCATTCCAATCCTTTGTTTTGGAAACATTACGCATTTGTTCTATATATTCATCTATATTTTCTTCAAAATATCCACTAATATAAAAATGAGGTTCTGAAAGAATTTTTTCTCTCCATAAGTTCAGCGTAATTAACATTCTTCCAATTCTTCCATTTCCATCTTTAAAAGGATGCAATGCTTCAAACTCCAAATGCATAATAGCAGTTTTAATTAACGGAGGAAAATCACTATTTTCTAGAAACTTAAAAAGCTGCTCTAATCCATCAACTAGATTTTCAGGCCTAATAGGAATAAACTAAATTTCTCTTTTTAACCTATCTGCCAAATAATTTTGTTCTTTCTTAAATTCACCAGGAGATTTATTTGCTCCTCTACCTAAATATAACAACTGTTGATGCATTTGCTTAAGAAAGCTTAATGAAAAATCATAGCCACTTTCAAGTGCACTTTGAGCATTTTTCAAAGCACGTTGGTATAAGATAGTTTCTATTACATCGGTTTTAGCAGTAGTGATATCCTCACCTTCATGATCAGCCTCATATTGAAGTATCTCATCCATTGTGCTAATTATCCCTTCCATTCTAGAAGATATTACCGCCTCCTGATTTCTTAAAAGAGCTAATAAATTTTCTGCCTTATGTAAGTCCTTTAACATCTGATCAAAGCGGGCCAATACATCAGTAGTTCTTACCAATTCATGAATAAAAAGGTCATAATTAATACTATTGGGAGGAAAAACACCATAATGATAATCTACCGCTTTCTCTAAATTATAATCCATATACTTTTATTTTTGATTAAATAAAAAACTGATTTTAAATAATTTACGCTTTAAAATAGAGTTCTACAAACATAGTTAAAATAAATTCTCAAATGCCTGATCAAGCTCATCTCTATTAAAATCCTCTACATAAGCTTCAGTAGTTTTAATAGATTGGTGTCCAAAAGCCTGTTTAAGCATATATAAGTTCACCCCTTTTTTTAATGATAGAGTAGCGAAAGTATGACGAGCTGTATAAAAGGTAATCTTTGTTTTAATCCCGCATTCCTTTGCAATGATATTTAATTGCTTATTATAATAATCCCTAACACTACTTTTTCGTGCTCTTAGTTCTTCTTTAGTATATAAGCTTAAATCTTTATCCAAGATTGAAAAGATGTAATCTGTATCAAATGGCCTATAGATTCTGAAATAGTTTAAGATAGTATCCAAGTCTTTATTCTCTGGTATCTTTACATTAATAGCCACGCCTGTTTTATTTCGGATATAACTAAAACGATTAGAGTTTATATCATCCCATTTTAATTCAGCGATATCAGTAAAGTTCATTCCTCGACAAAAGAAACTAAATAAATAAGTATACAACACCTTAGCTCCTTCAGTATTTTCTGAAAAGTCATAATCAAGTAGCAGCTGTAACTCTTCTTTTGTCAGTGCTTTTTTTATCTTGGTAGATTTCAACTTAGAAATCACATAGTCTCTAAATGGATAATTCTCCAAAGATGCTATTTTTGATTTAATAGCAGAATTATAAATAGCACGTATATTACGCATATATATACCTATTCCTCCATTTGTACAGCCTCTTGATCTTAAGTCTGCTTCAAAGGCTACTAAAAAAGAATAATCAATTTGTGTAAACTCATATTTGATCACCCCAGGCTTAAAACGTTTTAAAGCCTTTAATGAATCATTATATGAACTTGCTGAACTAACTTGACCTGCTTCTTTGAATTGCTCAATCCTTTTTTGAAAAAAAGCAACAAATTTTACAATCTCAACCTTCTCTGGTCGAAGTAGAGAATCAAATACTTCAAGTGTAAACTCTTTTTCTTGTTCAATCATCAAGTCCAATACTTTTGACGCATCTTGTTTGAGCGTACTTAATATTCTATTGGCCTGTAAAAAATTCGGGAACTTAGAGGTAAACTCCCCCACTTTTGCATTCCAAAATTTAGGTGCAGTACTGTAAGGTGTTTTATAGAATTTAGACCTCCTATTAATAGTAACTCTAAGATTAATTGGGTAAGTTCCATCACTTAATTTTGTCTTTTTTAATACAATTTTTAAACTCGTTTTCATCATAAATAATTTTAAAGTACAACATACGTACAACAAATCGGTACTTATCGTGCAAATAGATGAAACAAAAATATTTTAAAAATCTTGCAACTAGCTAAAAATCAGTCGATTTGAAATAAAATGCAATTAAATACAACATTCATTTCTCCGGCTCATAATCAGTAAGTCCCTGGTTCGAGCCCAGGTGGGACCACAAAAAGCATTCTTAATTGAATGCTTTTTTTTGTTAATAGTAATTTTTGATATACATCTATCACAAATATCAAGGTAGTTTCTTTTTATTTATTCATACTATCTATTGTCTCTAAAACCGTATTTACCCAATCCGTATCTTCTATAGACACAATGATAGTATTAAATCCATACTGCTTTCCTTCTCGTTGTACTCCTAAAGAGTCGTCGATATGAATATCAATTCCAAACTCTGGTGGATACTTAGAGATTCTCTTAGCTTTACTACCTAATCTACTCTCGTGTAACTGTTGATTAACTACAGTCCCCACAGAAAACCCATAAGCCCAAAACATACGTTTTATCTTAGTCTTGCTCCGATATGAAGTCGTATAGACGCAAACCTCATATCCTCTATCTCTTAAAGTTTTAAGCAATTCAAGAGTTCCTAACCGCAGTCTTTCTACGCCAAAGATTCGAGTCATTAACGTCTCTTTTTCTAATGGAAATCTACTATTAGAAATCAGAGTATCATCTAAATCAAAAGATATTTTCATTTACTTACAAAATTAAAAAATTACTTATATATAAAACTTCCCCCTCTTATTGCGATTTAGGTTAACAATTCATAGCCTTTTATATCCGATTCTAAATATCCGATTTCCATAATGCTATCCTTTGTATACAATCCTATTCAACATAAATTATCATATTATACCTTCTACTCCAAAAGTATGTTAAGATAAAAGTATAGTAAATAAAATAATCCACATCAATATTCCCAGTCATCATCACATGTAATGTAGAATTATTATAAAAGTAGTATCTATATTTATATAGTCTACGCTTCTAATATTTAAAGCATTTCACCGTTGATATAAAACTTAATTAGAAACAAATAATCTAAACAAATATTCACCAAAAGTATCTATCAAACACTCATCAAATATACTAATATCAATAAACTTTTGCCCGGCTAGATATATACTTTAAAAACACTTTTAATAACAAGTTACCCATAATAAGCTCTTTCTTATAAAAAAGTAAATTAACACATTAAATAATTGTTAATATGATAATTATCACAGAATACTTAACGAAATAAGTTGACTTTTCCTACCTTACATTTTTTAATAAATATTACATGAAATTTAAACCAATCCATTCATTTCATATTCCAGTAATGGGACTAGCCTATACGATTGATAGTCCTGTAAGAGTTGCGCAATATGGTTTATCTTCTACTATATCTGTAATGGACGATGAATTAATAGAACGCATGAATCGTTTTTACTGCGAGAAATTTGAATTGCCTTATCAAGAAATCTCTAAGAAGATTGAGGATTTTAGAGCAAAGCGTATTACAGCTTATCTAAACACATTAGATACAATTGTCAAAAACAAATTTGAAAACCTAAAAAGAAGTATTCTAACTAGCAAAAAGGAAATTGAAGAGTATATTGATATGTTACCCAACCTTTCGGAGGTAAGACAAAATATGCAAAAACATATCGACGAGAAGTTGTCTTTTGACAATCTAAAATCAATAGTTGAAAACTATCTTAATCCAGGAGAGATCGACGTTAATATAATGACAAAGGTCGATCGTGAAAATTTTGACAAGAACGAAGCTCTACCAGCCAAATATAATGATGCACATGCAGCTCTACGAGGTTTTGCACTAAGTAATTTGAATTCGTCAGTAGTATTGTCTGCTGGTATGAATCCAAGATTATTTAGTTACTTCGAAGAATTTGAAGCTTTTTATCCTACCTCAACAAATCAATTAGATAAAAAGATTATATTAAAAGTTAGTGATTTTAGATCTGCATTAATTCAAGGCAATTTCTTAGCAAAGAAGGGTCTTTGGGTATCTGAGTATCGCATTGAATCAGGTCTTAACTGTGGTGGTCATGCATTTGCAACCGATGGTTTCCTGATGGGGGTAATTCTTGATGAATTCAGACAACGTCGCGAAGAGTTAATTGATTCTACACACGGCATTCTTTGTAAAGCTCTTGAGCTCAAAGGAAAACACATACCTTCTTCGCCTTTAGAGTTAAAAATTACCGCTCAAGGTGGTGTAGGAACGTCAGAAGAACACGATTTTTTAATCAATCATTACAAACTTGACTCTGTAGGATGGGGATCTCCATTTTTACTTGTACCTGAAGCCACTTCTGTAGACGAAGCTACTCGTAGATTATTAGCTAATTCAAAAGAAGAAGATTTATACCTAAGTGATATTTCGCCTTTAGGAGTACCATTTAATAGCATTAAAGGAACAACAAATGATCTTTTCAAATCACAACGTATTACGAGTAATAAAGCAGGAAGTTCTTGTCCTCGAAAATATTTAGCATTAAATAAAATGCACTCTGACGAAGGAATATGTACAGCTTCTAGAAAATATCAAACTATAAAAATAGAAGAACTCAATTTAGAAAAAGAACATTTAACACAAGAGCAATATCAGGAGGCTTATAATAAGATAACTGAAAAAGCTTGTCTATGTATAGGTTTAGCAAATGCATCACTATTAGATCACAACCTGCCTATAAAAGGAGAGGCTCAAGGAGTAGCAATTTGCCCAGGTCCTAATATCGCTTATTTCACAAAAGAAGTTTCTTTAAAGAAAATGATTAATCATATTTACGGTAGAGATAATGTGATTGATACTACAGACAGACCTAATTTTTTAATTAAAGAATTGAGAATGTACATTGACCATTATAAGAAAGAGCTAAAATCAGTGCTTACAGATAATACCCCCATAAAACAGAAAAAACTGCAAAAAACAAAAGAAAATTTATTAGCAGGTATTAAATATTATGAGGAATTATTCACTAATGAAACGCTCTACTTTTCTAATAGTAAAGATTGTATTCTAAAAGAATTAGCATCAATAAAAACAGAATTATCAAAAAAGTTACTTCTACAATAAGTATCTGAATAAAATATAAAACTCCCTTTGCGAATTTACACACAAAGGGAGTTTTTTTTATTTATGTAGTCATTCTATCTATCAGAAAGTCATAAAACTTATCACTTAACGGACAAGCAAATAAGTCAAAAACATGTACTGCACCAGGCACAACCCATAATTCGGTAGGGACACCTGCCCTATATAATTCTTGTGTGTATGCTATAGCTTCATCCCTTAATGGATCAAGCTCACACGCAACAATTGTGGTCTGAGGTAATTCCTCAAAAGCATCGAAATTCAACAAATCAGCATAGCGATCTGATTTTGTTTTATAATCTTCTCCATAGAAGTGAATCCACGCAGCATCTGCATAAAAAGTATTCCATAATGGACTATCTGAAAATTCAACCATAGAAGGGCTATCCATTCTATTAGTAATAACTGGATACAACAGAAATTGATGCTTTATGTTATTTATCTTATTATCTACTGTCATCTGCACTACTGCCGCAGCTAAATGAGCACCAGCACTTCCTCCAAATAAGGTTATTCTTTCACTACTGATGCCTAATTCTTGTTCACCATCTGACATAATCCACTTTAATGCATCAAAACCATCTAAAATTGGTATAGGAAAAGGATATTGAGGAGCTAGACGATAATCAACTGAGACTATAGTTGCCCTTAAATCTCTTGTCATTTTAAACATTAAATCATCTACTTGTTCAGGAACACCAAATACATATCCACCACCATGAAAATATAGAATAACATTTTCCCTTACTGCTTCTATATGTTGATAAATATGCAAGCGTATATCATACTCATCATAGGAACTAGAAATAAAAAAATCCTTTACTACCAGACCTTCAGGACATTTCTAAAAATTATTCTTAGAAAAAGCAAGACGATCGTCTCTAATGATTTCAGGATGATATCTAAAATCATCTCTATCAAATTCCAGAGGATAGGGAAAACTATCTAAACTCTGTTTTAGGCCTTTGTCAATTCTATTTACATCCATTTATTATAACTGTTCCATTGTATATCCAACAAAATAACTTCATTTACTACAAAAAATTAGGTAACCACTAAATTATTTTTCAATAGTAAGATTACCATTATTTTCATTCACATCCCAAACCAATTCACCATTATACCATATTTTACTTTTTCGTATTGTATTATTATCTGGTCTTATTACCTCCATTTCTATCTTATCAACTTCACTCTTTGATAAAGATAAATAAACCTCCATTCTATTGATATCAGTTGTTTGATGTAATTGACGTATATTAATATGATAGATTTCCTTTCCACCTTCATTGTATGAATCTATAAGTTTATCATTACTTTCTAAACCTAAATTCATTTTTTGGGTTTCATTAATTATATAAAACAACCTTATATTCTCATGTTTATAAGCGTTTTCATTCATAGGATTTAACAAATCTTCACCAGATTTATTTTGCATTCTAAAACTAAATGCTAAATCTACAAAAGCATTAGGAGGGTCTACCTTATCATCTGTATTACAACTAACTACAGCATATATTATCAAGAACAATGTTACAATACGTTTCATTTCTAGTTATTTATTTTGGTGTAATTTCAATTTAATAATAGGTGAAAAAAAAATGAATTTATATACAAATTTAAGTTACCTAAAGTACAAAAATCAAAACCAATAAAAAGATAAAATACAGTAATAACACCTATTAATTACATTGTTGCTAAAAAATGACAACCTATATTGTCATAAATACAAATAACATTAACTGTATCAATAGTGAATAAGACAATTCTCCTACTTACTTTCAAGCCAATGAAAACGGGACTTGCGAGAGATTGCTCCAACACCGCTTCAACACTTCTTCAACAATCCCTTATATAGCGGCGTCTTGTTGAAGGAATGTTGAAGCGGTGTTGAAGAAGTGTTGAAAAAATGGTTAACTATCATCAAACTTTTATTATATGATTTCAATATTAATATAAGGGGAAATCGATAGACAATCACAGTTAAGACTTCTCAATTGATCAAAAGTTTATTGCTATTTCAGTTATCTCTAACAAACAATAAACAAATAATAAAATCGTTATAGTTGTACGGTAAATAATATTTATATATTTATTTTTGAATTGATTCTAGAATACAATAAAGAATTACATTGTGTTTAAAAAGAGTTATTTAAATTGTATTAAATTTGCAAGTAAATTATCGGAATAAATAAAAAAGAATTCTATAAAAAAATTGAAATGAAAAAAATTTTACTACTATTTCTAATCTTATCATCTGTTACTTCGTCTTATGCACAAAAGAAGTCTAAAAAAGATGATAAAAAAGCTGAAATAAAGATTGAGTATGTTGATATTAAACAAATCTTAGAAAACAAAGAAGGTTTAAATTTATCTCAACATCAGGTAACAGCTTTAAATATTAAGAATGAATATATCAAACGTGATCTTGCTAAACTTAACTCTAAAAAGACAATGGAGAAAGTTGAAAAAGACATGCATGAAAGAGAATTAAAAAAATCTTACGATCTTTTTATTAAGAAAACGCTTAATAATGATCAGTTCAAAGAATGGACGATTATAAAAAAGGAACTCCTTCAAGAAGGTCAAGAAGAGTTAACTCTAAAAGAAGCACTCAAAAAACTTGACGTAGAATATAAAGCTGAAGTAAAAGAAATCTATAGAAAATACAAAACAAATCGTAAGATCTATTATGCTCAACGCAATATTGCAAAGAAAAATTACGAAACTAAAAAAGTAAAACTAATAGAGAAGTTTGAGAAAAAAGATCAAGACCCAGAAGAAGAAGAAAAAATATTAAGTCTTGAAGAAATAGCAAACTTGTATAAAGAATACGACGAATATTACGGAGGACAATCACAATCTACCCCTCTTGACTATCTAGATATCAAGGAGGAATATAATGATGAAAATCCTGAGTCAACAACTACAGAAGAAATTTATTATAATGAAGAAGGAGATTATTAATCTCCTTTTTTTTGACCTTTCTAGAACTACTATAGTATAATTTAATACTAAAATGTCCGAATTTTACCAAAATGTAATCCATATAGTTGTATTGGTATTGTTTTTTTTTGCGAAATTTGCACAAAAATTATACTATGTCTTATATCAATAGAGTACTAGGTGGGAAATGCCCTAACTGTGGCAAAGTCAAATTATTTCATGACAAAGGAAATCCTTTTACTTTCCGCATGCCTAAAATGACACACGAATGCAGTTCATGTGGATATAATTTCCATAGAGAAACTGGTTTTTACTTTGGAGCCATGTATGTAAGTTACGCTCTTACGGTTGCAGAAATGGTAGCAGTAATGGTACTTAGACTTATAATCAACTATTTATTTGGCACCAATATCACTATGTTTCACGCATTTATAGCAATTGTGATAGTTATATTTGCACTTTGGACTTTTAATTATCGTGTTGCACGTATTATGTATTTAAATCTTTTTTATAAAAAAGAGTAGGTTTATTAAATAAAAGTTCTTTATATTTGCCCCACTTGAAACAAAAACGGGTGTAGTTCAAGGGTAGAATAGCGGTCTCCAAAACCGTTGATGGGGGTTCGAATCCCTCCACCCGTGCATATTAAAAAAGCTCCTTTTTAAGGAGCTTTTTTTATTCATATCGCTTTTGAAATTCTTTAAGGGTACAACCAGATTTCTTCTTAAATACTTTTGAGAAATAAGAATAGTCTTCATAACCTAGATAATTAGCAATATCATTAAAGCTTTTATCTGTATACATCAACATTCTTTTTGCTTCCAAAACTACTCTATCCAGAATAATATCTGTAGTAGTTTGGTTAACCTGTGTTTTACAAATGCGATTTAAATGTTTCTGAGTCATATTCATCCAATCAGCATAAACAGCTGCAGATTTTTCTTTCCTAAAATTCTTCTCTAGCAGATCTTCAAAAAACTGAAAGTGATTATAATAAGGGGCGCTTTGCTGTACTCGTAATGATTCACCTTGCGCTAATACGCGATTAATCTCTATATAAAAAAGCGAAAGTAGATTTACTAATACTTGATTGCGTTTCCACAATTGAGAGGCTACTTCTAAAAGCATCTTCTTAAAAATATATTCAATCTCATTGCGTAAAACACCATCAATATATAATCCATTAGGTGCGTATATTGATCGAAATATAGGATATTCACGCACAGTTTCTCTTACAAAATAAAGGTCTAAGAATTCTTGAGTATGAAAAAAAATATATCCATCAATGTCAGCTGATAATTGCCAACTATGTGTTTGACCAGGAGCAAGCAGAAAAACACTTCCAGGACAAATATCATAACTATTAAAATCTATCTCATGCTTGCCACCCCCCTGCGTAAAAATCATGCAGACATAAAAGTTATGTTTATGGGGTTTATCGATGTGCTCATGATTGCTTATTAAATGTTTAGGAATTGTATTTGCATAAAAATCTTTTCCTAATTGATCTTTATTTAAATCATCCATTTGCAATACAACAATATCTCCCATAATATAAATTTATTATACAAAGATAAAAGATGTTTTAAACAACAGTAAAAACTAATCAACAAGAAAGTATTATCATAAAAATAGCCTAACAGCTTTCATTACTACAAAACTCATTTTTATTTCACTGATAAGAAATATAAAACAACAAATTATTTGTATTTTTATCCTTTTACGATGAATAATTAAAAACGCATCTATCAAACAATTAATAATGAAATATCAAATATTTTTATTTATAGCCATCACTCTTGGGATGACTTCTTGTATGCAACAATCTAATAATAACCTATCTGAACTAGACAAGAAATCATCGAGAGAAGTAAGCTTATCGTCAAAAGTGGTTGGAGATACAATTTATCATATTACATCGCAAAAAATATGGGCTGATGGCGCACTTATAGCAGAAAAAACAGATACAATTAAGACTGTAAAAGAAATAAATAGCTGGGGAGATTCTGCTCCAACCTCTTTGATAAAAGCTCCAATATTTGTTACAGTAGAATAATAGTAATTATGAAAAAAAGTAGTAAAGCAGTTACACTAGTTTTAATCTCTGCAACATTAGCATCATGTGCAAAAGTGTCTAAAGAGGAAGAAAGGCAACGCGTTTTTATGAGGGCAGATAACTCTGCACCATATACAGAAGTGACTGATCAATACGAGCAACAGCGACGAAGTGGTGGTATGGGAATGGGAAGTGCACTACTATGGTACATGGCCTTTAGACCGATGATAGGAGGAGGAATGGGATATACTAGTAATGGTATATCTACACAATCTAATGTAGGCAAAAACACTGCAAAAGCAAATGCAGTAAAAACTCAAAAAACAGCAAGAGGCGGCTTTGGTACGACTGCCAAATCACAAAGTGCTTCTTCATAAACTGAAAATGAATATAAAATACTTAACAGTAGACAAAGACTGGGAAAAGCGTCTCGAAAATAATGGTTTTGGTTATCACACAGATGAGAATAAGACACCTTATTGGGTAGAGAATTACTATTATAGCATTACAGAAAATTTTGCAAATGAAATATACGAAGCGACTGCAGAACTATGGACGATGTGCCTAGAAGCAGTTGACTATGTAATATCAAATAAACTTTACGACGAATTTCAGATCCCCTTATTCATACAAAACCATATTGAAAATTCATGGGAAAATGATTCACCAAGTATATATGGTCGATTCGATTTTGTTTATGATAAGAAACTAAACCAATTGAAAGTTTTAGAATTCAATGCAGATACACCTACTTCCCTATTTGAAACTGGTGTAATACAGTGGCAATGGATGCAACATTATTTTTATAAGAGTGTAGACCAGTTTAATTCAGTTCACGATCAACTAATTCATTCATGGAAAGAATTAAAACCTTTCTTAAAAGGAAATACACTGCATTTCAGCTGCATGCGTGAAACACTTGAAGACTTAACTAATATAGAATACCTTAGAGATTGTGCAATTCAAGCTGGTATCAACACAAAATTGATATACATAGATGATATTGGATGGGATGGTGAAACATTTACTGACTTAGAGGATGAAATCATTACTAATATTTTTAAATTATATCCTTGGGAATGGCTAGTTTATGAACCTTTTGCTTTACATATCCCCAATGATATGGCACAAGCTAACTGGATAGAACCATCGTGGAAAATGATATTATCGAATAAAGCTATTCTACCAATCTTATGGAAGCTTTATCCTAATCATCCACTACTATTAGAGGCTTATTTTGACGAACCTAATGGGATGACAAATTATGTAAAGAAACCATTACTCTCTAGAGAAGGAGCAAATATTACACTATATAAGGATAATGTAATAACAGAAGCTACTCCAGGTGAGTATGGTGAAGAAGGATATATATGCCAAGCATTAGCTAATCTCCCTCATTTTGATACAGGTTATTCCATCATTGGAAGTTGGATTATCGGCCAAGAACCATGCGGAATTACCTTTAGAGAAAGCGATAAACAAATAACAACAGATAAAAGTAGGTTTATACCACACATAATAGAAGATTAACTTAACGACCGATTTGTAACTTAAAAACAATCGGTCGTTTTTAATTTAAATAACAATGACACCTGAATTTATATACGATAAAAAATACGATAACATTACTTTTGAAGCTAATGGCATATCATTTAGAGAATTTGAAAACTGTGTATTTACAAACTGTGATCTCACTCAATGTTCTTTTTTAGCGACCATGTTTATAGACTGTGAGTTTATAAACTGTAACTTTAAAGAAGCTGAATTAAATCTAGTTGCATTGCGAAATGTCAATTTTGAAAATTGCAACTTGACTAAAGTTAACTTTGCAATGATTGATCAGACAATTTTTGCATTCACGATGAATAACTGTAACCTAGAATTCACACAATTCTATGGTCTAAAATTGAAGAAGCAAATTTTTTCTAATTGCAGTCTTATCAGTGCTGACTTTATGGATTGTGATTTAACAATGGCAATGTTTGACAACTGCAATCTTCATCGTGCTGTTTTTACAAAAGCCAACTGTGAGCGAGCAGATTTTTATACAAGCTATAATTACGATATCGATCCAGAGCATACGAAAATTAAGAAAGCTATATTCTCAAGAGATGGATTGGCAGGATTATTGACCAAGCATCAACTTGTATTGAAATAAAAATAGTAAATATTGAAAAAGAAAAACTAATTTAGTTTCCTATAACACTAAGTAACAGATGAGAGTATCTAAAAAACAAATATTTGGAGGGACAATTATATTAATTATAATTGTTATTTATTTTAGTGGAGAGCAACTTTTAAATTATTTTATTAATAAACATCTTCCACAAATTATAGCGGAGAAAAACGATACTCCATATAATTTGACGTATAAGAAGGTTAACTATTCCCTTGCTCTTAGAAGATTAATTGTTAAAGAAGTCGCTATTTCACCAAAAGATACTATTGATCCAAGAAAAACCACCATAAAAGGAAACTTAAAGGCTATTGAAATCCAAGGTGTAGCAATATGGGAACTAATAAGAAAACATAATTTAAGAGCAAATAAGATTGCATTACTAGCCCCAGACATTACTGTATGGAAATCTAAAGATTCGCTATCGAGTAATACTCCTCATAAAAAGATAGAAGTAACAAATAGTATTGACATATCTAGTATTGTGGTAAAACAAGCTCACGTTTTGCTAAAAGATGCGAAAACAAAAGACAGGCTCAACGAGGTCTATAATTTTTATGCAGATATTCAAGGTGTTTATTTTGGAGCTGAAACAAAAGAGAAACCGATTCCGTTTACCTATGAGAAATATCAGCTCTCTTGTGACTCTATTTATAATAGACTTAATGATAAATTAAACTTTACTATTGGTAATATTGAGATTACCCCGAGCTATTTTAATGCCGCTCAATTAAAGATTACTCCATCTGCCAACACATCTAAGCAAATAGATGGTGAAGATGCTAATATAGTAAACTTAAATATTCCAAATATTAAATTAGAAGGAACAGATTGGGGATATAAAAATGACAAAGATTTTTACTTAAAAATATCTTCTATCATTTCTAACTCAGCAGAATTTGAAATTCTAAGTAAAAAAAGCAAAACACAAGAAGAAATAGAAAAAGCAGAAAAAACAATTCTACCACCATTAGTCCCTTTTGATTTAAATATAGATAATATATCTATTCGCAACTTTAGCTTAAATTCTTTAGGAATATGGGACACAAAAAACACTACAATATTATTCAATAAAATCACTAATAAAGTAAATGACAAATTTACAATTGAAAAGATTGAAGTAGAAGGACCAACAATAACACATACACCTTCAAATACACCAAAAAAAGACATAAAAAAACAAAAACTAAAACAAATATCAGATCATATATCAGTTGATTCCTTAGTATTAAAAAACGCTAATTTCATTGTACATGATGCTAAAGAAAATAAGTCAACTATTGAAATTAATGCTATAAATTCTACTATTGAAAGTATTGAAATTAATGCCTTAACTACGTCTAATAAGATCCCTTTTACTTATGGAAAAAGTACTTTATCCACTGGTAAATTTCATTATGACACTGGTAAATATTATGATTTGTACTCTGATTCAATAGTTGTAGATAATAATAATTTAAAAGTAACGAACTTCATACTTAAGCCCAAATATAGTAGAGCTAAAATGGTAAGTATGTTTAAATATGCCGACGATATTTTTACCTTAAATACAAAAGAAATCAGTATTGACAATTATAAATGGGGCTTCGATGAAAGTGGAGAATTTTATTTTAATACTAAGCTAATCTCAATTGAGCATCTAGATGCTAACATATTTAGAGATAAAAACCCTCCACACAATCCAAGTATAAAACCGCTCTTTAGTAAAAAATTGAGAGACTTAAAATTTGCAATGTTTGTTGATGAACTTCAGATTAAAAAATCGAAATTAGTATATGAGGAATTAGATGTAAAGTCTGTTGCTCCTGGTAAAATAACATTTAGCAATTTTAATGCGACGATTAACAATATAGCAAGTGGCTATAAACAAACAAAATTACCATTGACTACAATAAAGGTAGATGCTAGTTTTATGAATGCTGCTCCCCTACATGTCGATTGGAGTTTTAATATCCTAAATAAAAAAGACCAATTTAATATTCGAGGAACTATTAATAATTTTCCAGCGACAGCAATGCAACCCTTTTTACAACCTTATGTAAAAGCTTCTACAGACGGAACGCTTGACCTTGTAAAATTTAATTTCAATGGGGACAACAAAACAGCCAGAGGTACTTTTGAAATGAAATATGAAAACTTAAAAGTAACTTTATATCGCAAAGATGGAAAAGCTAAGAAAAAAGTATTATCTGCCTTAGGGAATCTATTTATAAGGGATTCTACAAAAGGAGAAGTAAAAACTAAAAACATTAAGGAAGTCGAAAGAGTTGAAGACAAGTCATTCTTTAATTATTTATGGCTTTGTGTACTTCAAGGTCTAAAACAAACAATACTGTAAAAAATAAAACAACATAAACTTTATATATAATGAAAACAGCATTAATCACAGGAGCTACATCTGGTATTGGAAAAGCAACAGCAGAAGCTTTAGCTTCCAATTATAGATTAATTCTTTGTGGAAGAAGAACAGATAAACTCAATGAGATAAAAGAAAACTTAACTAAAGTTACAGATGTTCATATCTTAACTTTTGATGTCAGTAATAAAGAACAAGTTTTTAATGCTATTAACAGTTTACCTGTAGAGTGGCGACAGATAGATGTATTAATTAACAATGCAGGTAATGCACATGGTTTAGCATCATTTCAAGAAGCTAATATAGAGGATTTAGAAGCAATGATTGATATCAATGTGAAAGGAGTAATCTATGTCACTAAAGCGGTTCTACCTCTTATGCTACCCATCGGAAATGGTCATATCGTAAACCTTTCATCTACTGCAGGAAAAGAAACCTATCAGAATGGAACTGTTTACTGTGCATCTAAATCAGCTGTTGAAGCCCTATCCACAGGAATGAGGTTAGATCTTGTTACAAAGGGCATCAAAGTAACTAATATTGCTCCAGGAGCAGTTGAAACTGACTTTTCCCTAACAAGATTTAAAGGTGATCAAGAAAGAGCAGCTAAAGTATATGAAGGCTATCAACCCTTGCAAGCACTAGACATAGCGAATGCTATTCATTATGCTTTGATGCAACCAGAACACGTACAATTATCAGATATAACTATCTATCCAAAGGCACAAGCTAGCCCTACCGTATTCAACAAAAAAATACAATAATTTATTAATGACCAAAACTGTTTTGACCTAAATTTGTACCATCAAACAGCTATAAAAAACAAGTGTTTTAAAATGAAAAGATTAGTAACAATTTGCCTTTTTATGGGGATAAATTGTAACATTAGTTGGGCAAACAAATTATTCTTATCCTCAATTTATAAGGACTTAACTGAGAAAACGGATACAATATTTATAGATTTAAAAAATGATCCAGACTTCAAGTTTAAAAACAACTTAAGATGGTATCAAGACTCAGAATTAGCTTTATTTGGCATTAAAGATAATAGTGGTAAATTATTTATAGAACCTATGTTTACCCAGATTGAATCTTTTATTGATGGAATATCTATTGTTACTTACGACGACTTGCAAGGAGCAATAAACAATAGGGGCGAAATAGTCATCCCATTTCAATATGAAGAACTACAAACGAGTAGTGAATTTATGATTCCATTTTATGAAAATGGCAAGTGGGGATATTTTAATACTTTAGGGGAACAAATAATAGAACCTATTTATGAATATGTAGGTGGTTTTTCTGATGGCTTATCATTAGCATCTCAAAATCAATTATTTGGTTATATTAATAAGAAAGGGAAAGTCGTAATACCTTTCCAATACGATTATGCTAGCCATTTTGAAAATGGTGAAGCGAAAGTAGAAATTAAATTTAAAGCCTTTACAATTAATAAAAAAGGAACAAAAATAGCAGATTAAAAAAGGGAGATGAATTTCATCTCCCTTTATAAAAACAACTAACTAAAAATAAAATTTAATTAATCTTAGCTATCTTATAATCCATTATATTTTACTCCCACTGAAAACCATCTTCCTGGCATAGGTACAGCTCCTGCTTCTATATATGTCTTATCAAAAATATTCTGAGCATCTAGATAAAAGCTATATTTATTCATTACATAATTAACTCTGATGTCAGTTAACCAATAACTCTTGTAACTAATACGCTCATTAAAACGGTTAGCAATAGTAGCACTAAAATTATTATATCGATAATTCACAGAACCTACAACTTGATGTTTTAAACTTTCTATCGCATATTTAGATATCTTGTCTATTTCTTTATTCTCTACTTTTGGAGAAAGATAAGTATAGGAAGCTCCCAAATTCCATTGTGAAATTTCATTACCAATAGTATATTTTAATGAAGTATTAATTCCCTTTGTTTTATTTTTTGAAGCGTTATATGACTGATATGGCACTGTAATATCCTCTCTAATCCAATCAATAAAATCAGTAATATCTCTATAAAAAGCAAAAGCTTCAGCTTTAAACTTATTATTACTGTATTTAGCCCCTAACTCTATTTGATATGCCTTTTCTGGTTCTAAATCAGGATTACCTATATTTCCAGGTCTTTGATCTAAATAAAGGTCAGTAAAAGATGGAATTCTACTAGCTGTTCCTGCATTAAATACAACTTTCCAATTCTGATTAACAGCATAACTTGCATCAATACCAGGAAATACTTCCCAACCATATTTAGTATTATAATTTACATATGCTCCCAAGTTAATATCTAACTTATCGAAATATTCCTTTTGAAATTCTGCATATAGCCCATAATTACTTTTACTGTGATCTCCAATATTAGTAGAATTTATTTCTTCATATCGCATTTCTCCACCAAAAGAAAACTTACCAATATCTGCTAGATATTCACCTCGTAAATTAGAAGTAATAGCATGTGAGTAGTGTCTACTTCTCGCTACATCTAATTTATGTCTAAAATAACGATAGTCATCAAAATTATAACGATAAGCAACACTAGGTAACAAAGTGAAACGTTCTCCTAAATAATGACGTGAACTTATGTTAAACATTGTAGTAGATACAATCTCTTTTGATTCCTTATCTCCCGGAGCAGCATAAAAACCATTTGCACCAAAAGAACTTCTAGCATATCCACCTAATACCATTATTGCATTATTATCATTTGGAACAAAATTTCCCTGATAGAACATTTTATTATTATGATGGGCTGTATTGTAACGATAACCATTTCCCGAATCATGACTCCCAAAAAGCATGTGATTGTCTTTCTCTCTTACTAAAGTACCTCCTACTTGTATACCTCTGCTATTAAATACTTCTCCATGATCACCATCTTTATCCTTTTTAAAGCTACTCCCTACATAGGTATGAGCAAATAGTCCATCTTTCTTAGGATTTTTAGTTACAATGTTAACCACGCCTGTCAAACTATTTATCCCATAAAGTCTTGCTGATGGTCCTCTGACAATTTCAATACGCTCTATAGCTTCTAATGGTATAGGTATGTTTAAGCTATTATGCCCTGTTTGTGGATCAGAAATTTTTTGTCCATTTAATAATAAAACATTCTGTTCAAAACTACCACCATCAATACTTAAATCAGCTTGCGTACCAAAAGGTCCTCTCTGTCTAATATCAACTCCAGCAGCATAACTCAATAATTCATTAACAGAGGCAACTGGCAATTGTGCAATCTCTTGCTGACCTATAACTGTAATATTCCTGTTCTTTAATGTGCTAGGCAATTGTAATCGTTGATTATAAATTACAATTTCCTCCATATTCAACTGTTGCTCTTTATTATCTGAATCGTTAGTTTGTGCAAATACACCTAATGTGGCGAATAATGCAACTTGGCTTAGAAAAATTTTCTTCATCTACTTTTAAATAATTAAACTTAATATAGTACTAAGTAATGTAGTACATTGATTTGTTGTCTATTGTAGAGCAAAACTACATAGGAATATTTCTGTCATTATAGTCCGGTTATAAAATAGACAACATACCGGTTATAATTGTATTCTAAAAACTATCGGAAATAATAGTAGCGTTCTATAATTATTAAGCTATCAGTTAAAAACCACAACGCTTAAATATTGTAAAAGAGGTCGTCTTGACCTTTGTAATATAAAGAAAGGCAATAGAAACTTGTACTGTCAACCAAACAAAACTTACAATTATAGATATCATATACTCCATTTGGATAGTATTGAATTAGATATAGTTCCCCACTAGTTACTTCCAAAAAGAGGATTCAAATCAAAAACCATTTCATGAAGTAGTTAAGGCAATATTATATAAATGAAAAAGGCAACGTGATTTCATCTTATTATCGCTCATCCAATTCATTACAGCCGTTTTCTTTTTAAAATTTTTGAAAGATAATCATTTAATTATTGAGAGGTCTTTTTGAATAGAAGTGCATAAAACGATTCATGGAATATTTAATTCCACATATACCTCAATTACTATAGAGGATATGATTTTTTCAAGACTTCTTCAAGACTTCTTCAACAAATAGCCTTCTATATGGAGTAATCATGGGGCATTGTTGAAGAAGTGTTGAAGGATTTAGCTCTAATGCCTGTAAACACTGACCTTAACAAGCACTACGATTTTACCTTAAAATGGCTATTTTTAATGTAACGTATTGTAATTTAAGTAGATATATTTTTTAACATTTAAAAAAAGTGAGGTGTTTTTTTGTTATGTACACGATGATTAAATGGCACATTATTGAGTTGGATAGCATGAAAATTCAAGGCTTATATTGTTATAGAACTAAAGGAATTTCAGAAAACTAAAAAATTAAGATGAGTTCAAAACATACTATAATCTCTTATCTAAAATAAACTGCATACACACAATATAGAATAACACTAAATAAGTAGTTTATGTCTTACTGCAATTCAAGAGCATCGCTGATAACTATTAATAAAACAGTGGATTTCAAAGACTTTAAATAGATTAAAAGAATACTAAAATACTGATCAATAAAGCTATAAATATACATCTGTCAACTTGTCAGTTCTTATAAAAAAATCTATATTTGCCCTTTAAAATACAAACTCCCTTTTAACACTATTATGGAAAAGGTAATTGATGAAAATAAACAAGGTACAAGTCTAGAGCTAACAAAGAAAGTTACTAACACTAAGAAACTTTTTATAGAAAGTTATGGGTGTCAAATGAACTTTTCAGACAGCGAAATTGTAGCTTCAATTCTGTCAGATGCAGGATACAACACGACAACAAATCTAGAAGAAGCTGATTTAGTATTGGTTAATACTTGTTCAATACGTGACAAAGCAGAGCAAACAGTACGCAAACGCCTAGATCAATATAATCAAGTAAAAAAGAAAAATCCAGGAATGAAAGTAGGTGTTCTAGGTTGTATGGCCGAACGACTAAAAAGTAAATTCTTGGAAGAAGAGAAGATTGTAGATATGGTAGTAGGTCCTGATGCCTATAAAGATTTGCCAAATCTACTAAAAGATGTAGAAGAAGGAAGAGATGCAATCAACGTTATTTTATCAAAAGATGAAACATATGGCGATATCTCTCCAGTTCGTTTACAAAGTAATGGTGTAACAGCATTTGTATCAATCACAAGAGGTTGTGATAATATGTGTACATTCTGTGTTGTACCTTTTACAAGAGGTCGAGAGAGAAGTCGTGACCCTCAAAGTATTATTGAAGAAATTAAAGATTTAAACGAAAGAGGATTTAAAGAAATAACTCTATTAGGTCAGAATGTGGATAGTTATCTATGGTATGGTGGAGGATTGAAAAAAGATTTTGATAAAGCAACTGAAATGCAAAAAGCAACAGCAATAGACTTTGCTCAACTTCTTGACCAATGTGCAACTGCTTTTCCAAAAATGCGTTTTAGATTCTCAACATCTAATCCACAAGATATGCATATCGAAGTAATCGAGGTAATTGCTAAGCATCACAATATCTGTAAATACATCCACCTACCTGTACAATCAGGAAGCACACGTATTTTAGAAGAAATGAATCGTCAGCATACTAGAGAAGAATATATTGCATTAGTTGATAAAATTTACGAATTAATTCCAGATATTTCTTTATCTCAAGATATGATTACTGGATTCCCTACAGAAACAGAAGAGGATCACAAAGACACATTATCATTAATGGAACATGTGAGATATGACTTTGGGTTTATGTTTGCATATTCTGAAAGACCTGGTACGCTAGCTGCTAGAAAACTTGAAGATGACGTTCCCGAAGAGGTTAAAAAACGCCGTTTATCAGAAATCATTTTTACACAAAACAAAATAAGTTTAGAAAGAACACAACGTTTTGTAGGTCAAACTGTAGAAGTATTAATTGAAAAAACTTCTAAACGCTCTGATAAAGAATGGTCAGGAAGAAACTCTCAAAACACAACAGTTGTATTCCCGAAAGAAAATTATAAAGTCGGAGATTTTGTATTAGTAGAAATACAAGACTGTACATCAGCAACCCTAATCGGTAAAGCTGTAGGCTATTCGCCAATGCAAGAATAATATATTAATCTTCTATAAAGAATTAATAAGGAATGGAAAATGTTCAAGCTGTCAAACAACGATTTGGAATAATTGGTAACGATCCGAAACTCAACAGAGCAATTGAAAAAGCAATTCAAGTAGCTCCCACTGATATTTCTGTTTTAGTAACAGGTGAAAGTGGAGTGGGGAAAGAAAGTATTCCAAAGATTATTCACTCATTATCACACCGAAAACACGGAAAATACATTGCCGTAAACTGTGGAGCTATTCCAGAAGGAACAATTGACAGTGAGCTATTTGGACATGAAAAAGGGGCTTTTACAGGAGCTGTTGGTTCACGTGAAGGTTACTTTGAAGAGGCAAATGGAGGTACAATCTTTTTGGACGAAGTAGGAGAACTTCCTTTAACCACACAAGTACGATTATTAAGAGTGCTTGAAAATGGTGAATATATTAAAGTAGGTTCTTCAAAAGTTCAGAAAACAGATATAAGAATCATTGCTGCTACCAATGTCCACATGACAGAAGCTATTGAAAAAGGTAAATTTAGAGAAGATTTATACTATCGTTTAAGCACTGTAGAAATAACTTTACCACCGCTAAGAGAACGTGGTGAAGATATACATTTACTTTTTCGAAAATTTGCCTCCGATTTTGCACATAAATATAAAATGCCTCCGATAAAACTATTACCGGAGGCTGCTGCATATCTAATACGTTATAGATGGGATGGAAACATAAGACAACTAAGAAATGTTGCAGAACAAATATCTGTCTTAGAACAAGATCGTACAATATCGTTACCTATTCTACAATCTTATTTACCTAATCACGATAGACAAGTCCCTTCTGTTATAAATGGTAAGAAATCTGATTCAGATTTTTCTAATGAACGTGAAATACTTTATAAGGTATTATTCGAAATGAAAAATGACCTTAATGATGTAAAGAAATTGACATTAGAATTATTAAAGCACGATAAAAATCACGTACAAGAAACTAATCCTGGACTGATTCAAAGAATATATGGTCAGAAACCAGCAGCAGATAGCAAAGAGATAACAGAGCCTTCTGATATAACAGAATACAACATTGTTCCTTTACATGAACATATTAACGCATCTAAGTCCTTACACCCTTCATTTCAAGATGAGATTAATAATGACGACGATGACGATGATTATTTAGTAGCTGAAACAGTGGAAGACGAACCTCTTAATCTAGAAGAACAAGAAGTAGAATTAATTAGAAAAGCCCTTGACAGAAATAAGGGCAAAAGAAAAGCTGCTGCAGATGAGTTAGGAATCTCTGAACGTACTCTATATCGAAAAATCAAACAATACAACCTATAATTATGAAAGTTAAATATCTATTTTTTGTATTAATTACGACATTGACACTTGGTAGCTGTAAATATTATAACTTTACAGGAACAGGAAAAATAAATGCAGACTCATTTCAAGTAAATTATTTTCAGAATAATGCAGAGCTTGTTGAGCCAGGTATTGAAAGAACCTTCACATTAGCTCTTCAAGATCTGATTCAAAATCAAACAAGTTTAAGTTTGACAAATGAAGGGGCTGATTTAATTTATGAAGGTGAGATAGTAGATTATAGAATATCTCCTATGACAGCAACAGCTGATCAAAGGGCTGCTCAAAACCGTTTAACTATCACAATTAACGTGCGTTTTATAAATAA
This sequence comes from Myroides injenensis M09-0166, assembly GCF_000246945.1. Lineage (GTDB taxonomy): Bacteria > Bacteroidota > Bacteroidia > Flavobacteriales > Flavobacteriaceae > Flavobacterium > Flavobacterium injenense. The sequence continues at coordinate 36,870 of NZ_BAEX01000001.1, read as the reverse complement.
AAAAGAGCCTGAGAATGATTTTGAGAAACGTTTTTCTTTCTATTATGATTATGATGCTAATACACAGCTTATGGGGGCTAGCTTAACAGAAGCATTAAACGTTATTTATGAACGTATTACACAAGATGTTTTTAATGAATCATTAGCAAAATGGTAATCAAAAAGAAGTAAGTTTGAATACAGAACAAATAAAATATTTACTACATAATCCAGAATATGTTGCAGGTAATGATGCAGTAATTCTGAAAGAATTGCTATTGGAATATCCCTATTTCCAATCAGTAAGAAGCCTCTATTTAAAAAGCTTGTATCTTCAGAAAAGTTCTTTATATAATTCAGAGCTAAAAATCACAGCTGCACATACACTTGATAGAGATATATTATTTGAATTTATTACTTCACAAGAATTTATCTCTTATAAACCAATACAGCTAGATTCAGAAGAAGAAATTGAAACGCAACCAATATCTTCACTAGAGATAAAACAAGACGATATATTACCTTCTAATCAACAAAAAGAAGATATAACTATCGTAAACCAAACAGTAGAACAAGATAATACTGATAAAATAACAACAGAGGAAAATCATTCTCAAGAAGAGGAAAATTCAATAAAAGAAATTGAAGAAAAACTTAATATTGGAAAACCTTTAACTTTTTCAGAAGATGAAAAATTCTCTTACCAAGAATGGTTAAAACTAGCGCAACATTCCCCTATTGAACGAGAAAATGGAACTACTTCAACAGAAAAAGAAAAAAATCTGAAGAAGAGAAACAAAAAAAATTAACATTAATTGACAAATTTATAGAGACAAATCCTAAAATTGTCCCAACAAAAAAACCACTGTCAGCTCCCGTAAACATTGAAAACTCGGTACAAGAGAACAATAGTTTGATGACAGAAACATTAGCAAAAATATATTTAGAGCAACGGAAATATCAAAAAGCAATACAAGCTTATGAGATTTTAATTTTGAAATATCCAGAAAAAAGTAGTTTCTTTGCAGACCAAATATTAGATATTAAAGCGTTACAACAACATAATAGTTAATAACCATGAACACATTTACAATATTTTTAGTACTAATCGCAATTGTTTGTTTCTTACTAGTCGTAGTAATTATGGTACAGAATCCAAAAGGAGGAGGTTTAGACTCATCATTTGGTGGCTCTACTGTTGTTGGTGGAGTAAAGAATACAAACGATTTCTTAGATAAAAGTACATGGACATTAGGAGCAGTATTAATTATCCTGATTTTAATGTCAAGCTTAAGCTTTAGTGGAGGAGCAAGTGGAGATTCTAAATTATTAGATCCTAATGCGTCTGTAGACATGCCTTTAATGGATGCCCCTACTCAAGAAGCACCACAAACAACTAATGGTGCGTCAGACAATGACAATTCTACAGAAGCACAACAATAAGTCAATAAATTTTATATCATAAATGGATGCCAGCTGTCAAGCTGGCATTTTTTTTTACCTAAAACTGCCATCTAAAGATTTGGCACGCTTTGTGAATAATCTATAACCGTTATAAATAAAAACTAAATTCAATTTCATAATCATAAACTATTAAAATTATGTCATTAAACATTAAACCACTTTCAGACAGAGTTCTTATTGAACCATTGCCAGCAGAGACTAAGACTGCTTCAGGTATTTTTATTCCAGATACAGCAAAAGAAAAACCATCTAAAGGAACGGTAGTTGCAGTAGGAAACGGTACTAAAGACCACGACATGACTGTTAAAGTAGGTGATACTGTTCTTTACGGTAAATATGCTGGAACAGAGTTAAAATACGAAGGTAAAGATTACCTAATTATGCGTGAGGACGATATTTTAGCTATTGTTTAAACAAATTGAATCATTAACAACTAAATTAGAAAGAAATGGCAAAAGATATTAAATTCGACATTGAAGCTCGTGAAGGTTTAAAACGCGGAGTAGATGCATTAGCAAATGCTGTAAAAGTAACATTAGGTCCTAAAGGAAGAAATGTTATCATCGGAAAATCATTTGTTGCACCAACAGTAACTAAAGATGGTGTATCAGTTGCAAAAGAGGTTGAATTAGAGGATACATTAGAAAACATGGGAGCTCAGATGGTTAAAGAGGTAGCTTCTAAAACTAATGACCTTGCAGGTGATGGAACTACGACAGCAACTGTATTAGCTCAAGCAATCGTAAAAGAAGGATTGAAAAACGTAGCTGCAGGAGCAAATCCAATGGATTTAAAACGTGGAATTGATAAAGCTGTTGAAGTAATAGTAGAAGACCTTAAAAAACAATCTCAAGAGGTTGGTGGATCAATGGATAAAATCAAACAAGTAGCTTCAATTTCAGCTAACAATGACGATTTTATCGGAGAATTGATTGCACAAGCTTTTGAAAAAGTTGGAAAAGAAGGTGTTATCACAGTTGAAGAAGCAAAAGGAACTGAAACATTAGTTGAAGTTGTTGAAGGTATGCAATTCGACAGAGGATATTTATCTCCATATTTTGTCACTAATTCAGAAAAAATGGAAGTTGAATTAGACTCTCCATATATCTTACTATACGACAAGAAAGTATCTTCTTTAAAAGAACTTCTTCCTATATTAGAGCCTGTAGCACAATCTGGTAAACCATTATTAATTATTGCTGAAGATGTTGATGGAGAAGCATTGTCAACTTTAGTAGTGAATAAATTAAGAGGTGCATTAAAAATTGCTGCTGTAAAAGCTCCAGGATTTGGTGATAGAAGAAAAGCAATGCTTGAAGATATTGCAATCCTTACTGGAGGTACAGTAATTTCAGAAGAACAAGGATATTCATTAGAAAATACAACTTTAGAAATGCTTGGTACTTGTAAACGTGTAAGCATTGATAAAGATAATACTACTATCGTAAGTGGAAGTGGTGACCCTGAATTAATTAAAAACAGAGTTAACCAAATTAAAGCTCAGATGGAAACAACTACATCTGATTACGATAAAGAAAAACTTCAAGAAAGATTAGCTAAGTTAGCTGGTGGAGTAGCTGTACTGTACGTTGGAGCTGCTTCAGAAGTTGAAATGAAAGAGAAAAAAGACAGAGTTGATGATGCGTTACACGCTACTAGAGCTGCTGTAGAAGAAGGAATCGTAGCTGGTGGTGGTGTTGCATTATTAAGAGCTAAAAATGCATTAAGCACAATCAAAGCTGAAAATGATGACGAAGAAACTGGTATCCAAATCGTAGCTAAAGCAATTGAATCTCCTTTGAGAACAATTGTAGAAAATGCTGGAATGGAAGGTTCAGTTGTCGTTGCTAAAGTTCTAGAAGGTAAAGGTGACTTTGGTTACAATGCTAAAACAAACGAATATATTGATATGTTACAAGCAGGTGTAATTGATCCTAAGAAAGTAACTAGAGTAGCTTTAGAAAACGCTGCTTCAGTTGCAGGAATGATCTTAATCACTGAATGTGCATTAATAGATATTAAAGATGAAAGTGCTGGAGCTATGCCAATGGGCGGAGGTATGCCAGGAATGATGTAATCTTATATCCTTATAATACAAAAGGTCGACAGTGATAGCTGTCGACCTTTTTTTATACGTTTAATTCAAGGAAAAACCTCTTGCTCGTCCTTTCGATTCTTAAATATAAATAATAGGCACACATAAGTAAAATGAAAAAATCATCTATGAGTTAATGAGATCAATACATCGCTATAAAGTTTCTTAACTGCTCCTCATAAGAATTTAAAATGATTACTTTCTATAGGTAATATAGATGTTTAAAGAAAAAAAGGCTCTCTCTTCTTTTTTGGTACTTCTATAAACAATCTTCAATGCTTATGAAATAAAAAAGGCAGTAAATAATCAATATTTACCGCCCTTACCTTAGTGTTTTATCTCTTTTTAATTCTATAAAAAGTTTATAATCTATTCCAAGTAGTTACAAATTATAATGTACTGATTTCTTTTAATTCTGCAATTGTCTCTATTGGTGTTTCTGATTTAAAAACAAAACTACCAGCAACTAATGCACTAGCTCCTGCCTCTACTAATGCTTTAGCATTTTTACTAGTTACTCCTCCATCAATTTCAATAATAGCAGAAGATCCCGTAGCATCAATCATTGCTTTTAATTTTTTTACTTTATTGTATGTATTCTCAATAAAACTCTGTCCTCCAAATCCTGGATTTACACTCATAATAAGTACTAAATCTAAATCTTTAATTACATCTTCTAATACATTGACATTTGTATGAGGATTTAATGCTACACCTGCTTTCATCCCTTCCGCTTTTATAGCTTGAATCGTTCTATGCAAATGGTTACATGCCTCATAATGTACAGTTAAAATATCAGCGCCTAAATCTTTAAATGTTTTAATGTAACGATCAGGATCGACTATCATCAAATGCACATCTAAAGTCTTTTTTGCATGCTTTCCTATAGCCTCAAGTACTGGCATACCAAAAGATATATTTGGCACAAATACACCATCCATTATATCAATATGAAACCAGTCAGCTTGGCTTGCATTTATCATCTCAACATCGCGTTGTAAATTACCAAAATCAGCAGCAAGTACTGACGGTGCAATCATTGTATTCTTCATAATATTGTGTTGTTTAAGCAAAGATAAAACTAATTTTAGATAACAAAAAAATACTCTTGCCAACCAATGTTAACAAGAGTATTTTTATTATTCTAAAACTTGAGCTTCAAAAAGCTCTGAGAAGTATTTAATAATTTTTTCTCTTACTTCATCCTCATCAACATAATCAACTCCTAACTCAACGTTTAAAGAGGTGACTCCTTTGCCTTTAATTCCACAAGGAATAATATTGTCAAAATAGCCTAAATCAGAATTTACATTTAGAGCAAAACCATGCATAGTTACCCATCGTGATGCACGCACTCCCATCGCACATATCTTACGTGGAAATGGAGTTCCGATTCCTAACCACACGCCAGTTTCGCCTTCACTACGACCTGCTTCTATTCCATAGTCATTTAACACTAATATCATGGTCTCCTCTAGCAAACGTAAATATTTATGAATATCGGTAAAGAAATTTTCCAGATCTATAATTGGATATCCAACGATTTGCCCAGGTCCGTGATAAGTAATATCTCCACCTCTATTTATTCTATAAAAAGTAGCACCTTTAGCCTTTAACTGTTCTTCATTTAAAAGTAAATTTTCAATGTGTCCACTTTTTCCAAGCGTATAAACATGAGGATGTTCTACGAATAAAAAGTAGTTCTCTGTTGGCTCCTCTGTTCCTTCTCTTCTATTTCTAACTTTAACGTCTAATATTGATTGAAAAAGTTGTTCTTGATAATCCCATGTATCTTTATAGTCTTTCTCACCAAGATCAATTAACTTAACTTGCTTATTCATTATAAAAAAGTTATTATTTACTATATTTTGGATTGTTTAAAATAACTAATGCGCCAATTACCCCAGGTACCCACCCTGCCATAGTTAAAAGTGCAACAATAAGTATTGATCCACAGCCTTTATCCAAAACTGCAAATGGTGGCAAAAAAATAGCTAGTAAAACTCTCCAAATACTCATACTAAATATATTTATCTACAAATTTCGACAATTTTTAGTAAAGAAAACAATGAATTTGGTCGCTTCTTTTAATGACGTTACAAATTATTCAATAACTATAAGAATTAATTAGTATTTGCTTCATTACTAATTGTCGCATTTTCAAAGATTAGCTATATTTGCCTTTTAAATTAATTTACAGTTATTATGCAACTTTCAGAACAAGAAATCATCAGAAGAGAAAAGCTGAGCAAATTACAAGAGCTTGGTGTGAATCCCTATCCTGCAAATCTATTTCCAGTAGACCATACGTCGAAGCAAATAAAGAACGATTTTGAAGAAGGTAAGAAGGTTATCGTGGCTGGTAGATTAATGTCTTCAAGAATTCAAGGAAAAGCTTCTTTCGCAACTATTCAAGATAGTGAAGGTAAGATACAATTATATATCAATAGAGATGAACTTTGTCCAGGTGAGGACAAAACTTTATACAATGAAATCTACAAAAAGCTTATTGATTTAGGCGATATCATTGGAGTTGAAGGAGAGTTGTTTACAACACAAGTAGGAGAAAAAACAGTTCGTGTAAAAGGATTGACTTTATTAAGTAAATCTTTACGCCCTTTGCCTCTTCCAAAAACAGATGCAGAAGGGAATACATTTGATGCATTTACTGATCCTGAATTGCGCTATAGAATGCGCTACGTAGATTTAGTTGTAAATCCACAAATTAAAGAGACATTCATCAAACGTACAAAATTGTACAAAGCGATGCGTGAATTCTTTAATGACGCAGGATATATGGAAGTTGAAACTCCTGTATTACAAGCAATACCAGGGGGTGCAGCTGCACGTCCATTTACCACACACCACAATGCATTAGATATTCCATTATATCTAAGAATTGCAAATGAATTATATTTAAAAAGGCTAATAGTAGGTGGTTTTGATGGAGTATATGAATTTGCTAAAAACTTCCGTAATGAAGGAATGGACAGAACACACAATCCTGAGTTTACAGTTATGGAGATCTATGTAGCTTACAAAGATTATAACTGGATGATGGATTTTACTGAACGTCTATTAGAACATTGTGCTGTTGCTGTTAATGGTTCTACAAAAGCTACTTTTGGTGAACACGAAATAAACTTTAAAGCTCCTTTCAAGCGTATTACTATGGCAGACTCTATTAAAGAGTTTACAGGTTTTGATATTACTGGTAAAACAGAAGATGAGATCCGCAAAGCTGCCTTAGAAATGGGTATTCCTGTTGATGAGACAATGGGTAAAGGAAAACTTATCGATGAAATATTTGGTGAGAAATGTGAGGGTAATTATATCCAACCAACATTCATTACTGATTATCCTAAAGAGATGTCTCCATTGACAAAAGCGCATAGAGATAATCCAGAACTTACAGAACGTTTTGAATTAATGGTATGTGGTAAGGAGATTGCTAATGCATATTCTGAACTTAATGACCCTATCGATCAAAGAGAGCGTTTTGAAGCACAAATGGCTTTAGCTGACCGTGGTGATGATGAGGCAATGTTTATTGATCAAGATTTCTTACGTTCTTTAGAATATGGGATGCCTCCTACATCAGGAATGGGTATTGGAATGGATCGTTTAATTATGTTCTTAACTAATAATCCTTCTATTCAAGAAGTTCTTTTCTTTCCACAAATGAGACCTGAGAAAAAGGCTCCAAGTGTAGAATTAACAGACGAAGAAAAAATCATTGTTCAAATTTTAGAAAACAATGACAATAAAGTTGAAATTAGTTCTTTAAAAGAACAAGCTGCTTTAAGTGGTAAAAAATGGGATAAAGCGATGAAAGGGTTAGCTTCTCATAATTTAACTAAGGTAGAAACTGAAGGTGATTCAAAATATGTCATCTATCAACATTAATATAATAAACTAATCTAGTTATAATAGAAGCCCCAATAAGAAACTTATTGGGGCTTATTTATTAAAACTCAGGATTATTAATAAAATCATAATCTGTCAAAGTGTGTAAAAAGGCTATTATAGCTTTCTTCTCCTCTACAGATAAAGGAATTCCTAATCTCTTTGTTTCTTTATTTCTTAACTGTGAATCTAACGAAGGCGAATCTATCACTCCAGAATCATAAAAGTCTAGAACATCTTCTAAAGTAGCAAGACTACCATCATGCATATAAGGTGCTGTAACAGCAATATTTCTCAAAGAACTCACTTTAAATTTATAACGATCTTCTTCTTCACCAGAAACTTCTTCTCTTCCTTTATCATTTAATAGATTATTTATGGGTAATCCATTATTTATAAAACTATTATCTGTAAACAAATCACTGCTGTGACAAGATGAACATTTCTGACTGAACAATTCAAGGCCTTTTCGTTCTAAATTGCTTAGCTTACCTCCTTTCTCTTTCCTAATATATTTATCGTACTTAGAATTACTTGATATTAATAGCGTCATATATTGTGCTAGTGCTTTAAGCATACTTGTAGAGGTTATCTTAACATCATTATAAGCAGCTTTAAACATTTCTTGATATTCCGTATCAACTCTTAATTTATCAAGTATTGTAGGCAATGTTTCTCGCATTTCAATTTCATTATGAATAGGCACAATAGCTACCATCTCAAGATTATTAGATGCACCATCATAAAAATATTCAGCATTAAATGCCATATTTTGTATAGCAGGTGCATTGCGCTTCCCAATATGTCCATCTATTCCCACACTAAATATTTTACCTCCATCAGAGAATGCATATTCTTTAATATGACAAGATGAGCATGAAATTGTATTATCTTCTGAAAGTCTTGTATCATAAAATAGTTTCTTTCCTAATTCAAATCTAGATGATGATAATTGATTCCTATCAAATTGATAGGTTAACTCTGGGAAATTAGAAGGTTTGTCCCAGTCTATAACATCTTCAACTTTATTTGCAATATCGCTACATAATTCATCATCAGTACAATTACTAAAGAGAAAGCCAACAAGAACAGCAAAAGTAAAATTCTTAATACTCATAATAAGATTTAAAAAGAAGTACTACGGAAATAGAAATTCTCCGTAGTTTTTAATTGAATTATAAAGTTTCTTGTTATTCTACTTTTTCTATTTCGAACATTGTCAAAGCATTATCCATTATTTGTGGAGCCTTCACAGCGTCCACCATGATAACTGCTTTTTCTTTTAGAACTATTTTGTGTGTACTATCCAAAAGCTTAGAAACTTCTACTCCTACTGTAACAATCGGTGACTTTTTATTACTTACTTCAATAGTCTCCTTACTTGCTAATTCTCTAGATTTATAGTTATCTAATTTACTGCCGTGACTTCCTATATGGAAAGAGAAGCCACCTCTGTCTCCTGAATTTTCATACTCTCCTTGAAAGTTAATAAATTTATATCCTGTAATCCATCCCCAGATTAAATCATGTTTAGCACATAAATCCCAAAAATCCTGCTGTTCCTCCTGTCCTCTTAAGTACTTCTCTTGATCAACTCCTACACCAAATTTTACTTTCGTATATCTTCCAGCAGGTACATTTTTTAGTACTATTTGCATATCATTGGTTTCAGAATCTATGATAAAGTAACTATCATTTTTTGTATAAGTGAATACTTTTCCTTTATTGTCCGTCAATTGAAAATTGCTAATAATATATTTTAAAAAAGTAACATTTATTTCCTCACTATTGCCATTAGCTTTATACGTTTGTCCATATTCTAATTCTTGACCATACATTTTATGCTCAAAATTGAAAATAATATCGTTACTCCCTTCTAATTCTACTTCCTTTGTTGAATTATCGTCACTACTACATGATGTAAATGAAAATACAGAAATTAATAATACTGCTATATAAGATAATATTTTGTTCATTGTAATTATTTTTATAAGTTAAATATTGATAATAAAAGTCCTTTCCGATATGCTCGGAATAGGTAAAAAACTGACAAATAATTACTTATAAAATTGGAGGCTCAAATACGGAAGCACTAAAAAGAAATTTATAAAGATTAAAATAAAAAGGAACTATATTCTTCTTTCTATTTATAACATAAAATCTTTTAAAATATGCCTCATAGTTCTGTGAAGCAATAAACTCATATAAGATAGTAGGCTTTTCTGACTGAAATGGTGACTTATGAGATAATGACTTGTCGAGTTCTTTTGCTAGATGACACTTACCATTACAATGCATTTCTGGATTATCAATATTCTCACACAATACAGTAGATATATACTCATAATTAACCATATATTCCACCACAGGCATTACTGGGCGAAATATAAAAACAATAGTTAATATGATATATATATTTTTCACGTCACAAAAATAAAGAGAGGTTACTATAAATTTTAAAAACTTGATAGTTATAATCTATCTATTCACACTTCTTGTAATAAAAGGCTTGATTATCTAAATCAAGTAAATGATTTTCTATAATTTTCAGGAGTGATCCCCTCTTGTTTCTTAAAAAAAGTTACAAAATAAGAAGTACTCTCAAAGCACAACTCGCTAGCTATTTCATTAATATTATAAGTGGTAAATTGCAGTAGTCTTTTAGCTTCAACAATAATACGTTGCCTAACAATTTGACCAGCAGTAACACCTCTATCTTGCTTACATAGTTTATTAAGGTAATTAGGAGTAACACAAAGTTTTTCAGCGTAAAATGAAGGTGTCTTAGCCTCTTTAAAATAAACTTCTACTAAATCTAAAAAAGCCAATACACGCTCGTTTGATATCCCCTTACCTTTCTCACAAAATAGATTAGTAATACTTTCATTATACTGCAATTCACACAATAAAATGTTTAAATAAGATCTAAGTACTTTATGTTTAGTTTGTCGAGTCGATTGATATTCAGCTTTCATAAAATCTAAAAGCAAATCAATTTTTTCTCTTGAACTACTATCTAAGACCTGCAGAGATGAGGCATTAAGTTGTAAAAAATCAAAATAATTTAATACATTATCATGATAGCGCTTAGAAAAAAAGCAATCTTCAAACGCTACAAGTGTTCCTTTAAAATTGCTTCCAAAGGACATTTTGACTATATCATTTTTCTTTATGACGTAAATACATCTTTCGTTATCAATAAATTCACAGGCATTAATTGTTACCGAATAATCTTTTTTATTTGCTATTAATAGCATATAAATATTTGAACGAAACTCGCTAGATAATACTGGATAATTATTATCGAAATTATCAATATCAGCAATGAAAAAAGAAGATTGATTATTAGTAAAATAATTGATTGAAAAGGATTTTATAATCTTAGATGACATAATAAACTTTTAATTAATACATTACATAAATAATTTTACCGCTGTACAATAAATACGCAGGTAAATAATATAAAAAGTATAATATTAATTAAACGAGGGGAGGTCGTAAGTTTATAGTAACAAACACAGCACTGATAGATTCTTTATAGATGTCACTAACCTTTTTTATATTTGATACTATTATTTTATGAAGTTCTATATGTAATACCGTATCAAAATACATTAATGAAAAAGCAATATCACATACTTTTTTAATTGCGTCTTTACCTTGTTCTTCCTTAACTGCTTGTGCTAATTGCTTCATTAAATAACATTGTCCGTTACAATGCATTTCAGGAATATCTTTATTTACACATAGCACAGTAGATATATACTCATAATTAACCGCATAGTCAATTAAGGGTACTACAGGTCTAAAAACCAATAAAGTCACTATGATAAATAAAAACTTCTTCACACTACAAATATACAACCAATAAAACATAAAAAAAGCGTTACTAAAAATAGTAACGCTTTCTATATTAATTATCCTAAATAAGTTTTTAAGATTTTACTTCTCGAAGTATGTTTTAATCTGCGAATAGCTTTTTCTTTAATTTGTCTAACTCTCTCACGTGTCAAGTCAAACGTCTCTCCAATTTCTTCAAGTGTCATTGGATGTTGATCGCCAAGACCAAAATATAAACGTACAACATCAGCCTCACGAGGTGTTAATGTTTCTAAAGCTCTTTCTATTTCAGTACGTAAAGATTCATGTATTAACTCTCTATCTGGGTTAGGTGACTCTCCAGAACGCAAAACATCATATAAATTAGAATCTTCACCTTCTACTAGAGGAGCATCCATTGATAAATGACGTCCTGAGTTTTTCATACTCTCTTTTACATCATTTACTGTCATATCAAGTTCTACAGCAATTTCTTCAGCTGAAGGTGGACGCTCATTAGATTGCTCTAACAAAGCATACATCTTATTAATTTTATTAATAGAACCGATTTTATTCAATGGTAAACGTACAATTCTTGATTGCTCAGCTAAAGCTGACAAAATAGACTGACGAATCCACCATACTGCATAAGAAATAAATTTAAAACCTCTTGTTTCATCAAAACGTTGAGCCGCTTTTATTAAACCTAGGTTTCCTTCATTAATTAAATCGGGAAGTGTCAATCCTTGATTTTGGTACTGCTTTGCTACAGAAACCACAAAACGTAAGTTTGCTTTAGTAAGTTTCTCCAAAGCTCTTTGATCACCTGCTTTAATTCGTTGAGCTAACTCAACTTCCTCATCAGCTGTAATCAAATCTACTTTACCAATTTCTTGCAAGTATTTATCCAATGATGCCGTCTCACGATTGGTAACCTGCTTGGTAATTTTAAGTTGTCTCATATTATTTCAATCCTTTTTTCTATTATATGTACTGTCACATTAGTTATACGTAGACTTCCGTCAAAAAGTTACAACAGTAACACTTTATTTATCTACTTTAACATATAATTACCAATTACCTCATTTATACCTTACAAATAGAGACACTATTCCTCATTACTAATGCTCTTAGTAATTATTGATACGACTTAATTCTTTTTCATCCATTTCTACCTCATCTAGATAACGTTCTAAACTATCATCTAATTCTTTCATCCATTCTGTGTGATGTTCCTCAGCAGTAACACCTGTCATAACGGATGTATAAACTTTATCACGATAGCTTAAGACATCTTCTTCCTTATCATTCATCCAACTTTTAAACATTAAAGCTACTTTGTCCAAATCAAAGCTTGGATAATCAGTCATCTCAATAAGTTCTCTAATGTATTCCGTTTGAAAATCTACATGCTCATAACCTGTTAGTGCTTTACTTTCTTCCTCCATCCATTTTGCTATATCGACATCCCTTTTTTCTTTAGAAGGCAAATCTATACGGCCTAACATATAATCTCTAGCAAACCAAGCTTGCGCATCAAACATATTAAACGTATAATATTGGTCTTGCATTCCCAAGTAGATTAAGCGCTCATTCTCATTAAATATTACTCCTTTATATAAATTGCCTGGATACAAACTATTTTTAGTTTTTAAACGTAAATTATCTGGTAAGAACGGAAACTTGTGTTGATAACCTGTGCACAATATTACAGCATCAAACTCTTTTGAGGTTCCATCTTTAAAAAAAGCTTTATTATCTTCAAAGTGTGTTACCAGTGGGCGTTCTTCTATCCCCTTAGGCCATTTTGCTCCAATAGGATTCGTACGATAAGCGATAGTTACAGATTTACTACCGTGTTTAAAACATTGAACACCGATATCTTCCGCAGAATAGCTACTTCCTATTAATAAAATATCCTGATTAGCAAATTGATCTGCCCCTCTGAAATCATGCGCATGCATTACTGTACCTGGAAAATTATCTATCCCTTTAAAATATGGCATATTTGGTGTAGAAAAATGTCCTGTACCAACCACTAGATAATCAAAAGTTTCTTCAAAAGTTTCATTGTTTACTAAATCATCAAAAACAACTCTGAATTGTTTTGTTTCCTCATTATAATCAACCCATCTAGCTACGGTATTAAATTTAATATAGTCACGTGCTTTACTTTGTTTAATACGTCCTTGTATATAATCAAATAATACTTCTCTAGGAGGATAGGATGATATAGGCGCTTTAAAATGATCCATAAAAGTATAATCTGCAAACTCTAAACATTCTTTAGGACCATTAGACCATAAATACTTATACATACTTCCGTGTAACGGTTCACCATATTTTCCTACTCCTGTACGCCAAGTATAATTCCACATTCCACCCCAATTATCTTGCTTCTCATAACATTTAATTTCTGGTATTTGATTACCTTTTTTTTGTTCCGACTCAAAAGCTCTTAACATAGCAAGCCCACTTGGACCAGCTCCAATAATTCCTACTTTAAAATTTGACATAAATACATAATAATTTTGTCCTCGTTTATTTTTACAAAAAACGAAGAAATTAATAAAATGGTTGTTACTGAATACTCAGCCGAGATAAAACAATAGCTATTGTTTTACAATGGACACCTATTATTAATAAGTGCTAAAAATGAAAAAAGTATAACGTCTTATACTTTTTATAAGGTTGGATTATTAAAAAAATCCAATATGAGATGGAGACGATTTAAGTAGCTTTATTAGCCATTAAATAACAAATAGAAAAAGTCTCCTTTTAGTAACGTAGCTAATATAGTAATTTTTAATTACTTATCAAAAAAAACAGTTCATTTTATCAATGACATTAACATATTAGTGCATCATAAAATAACATAATGCGACTTATATGTAGGGGTAAAAAATTAATATACTAATTGATATAAGCAAAACAGGCTACCTAAAATAGGTAGCCTGTTATATTAAAAATAATTTTTAATTACTTTTTATCTTGACTATTGTCAACTTTTGTTGATGTATCATCTTTTTTCTCTTGACGAGGTGGACGAGGCATTAAAGCCTTACGAGATACTTTTGGTTTTCTTGTTTTAGGATCAATACCTAAATATTTTACTTCTAAAACATCTCCCATTTTTAATACATCAGAAACATTTTCAATACGTTTCCAATCTAATTCTGATACGTGTAATAGAGTTTCTTTACCTGGTACAAACTCTACAACTGCACCAAAATCAAGCATCTTAACCACTTTAACTTTATAAACTTCTCCTTCTACAGGAACAAATATAGTGTTAGCAATTGAAGCAATAGCTTTATCCATACCTTCTTGGCTAGTACCTAATACTTCAATAATACCATGATCTCCTTCCTCATTGATAACAATTGTTGTTCCAGTTTCTGCTTGAAGCGCTTGAATATTTTTTCCTCCTGGTCCTATTACTGCACCAATAAAGTCTTTTGGAATCTCTATTGTAATAATTTTTGGAGCTTTAGGTTTTACTGTTGCATTTGGTTCAGCAATAGTATCTACTAAAATACCTAAGATATGCATACGTCCATCATGAGCTTGTTTTAAAGCTTGCTCCATAATATCGTAAGCTAAACCTTCAATTTTAATATCCATTTGACAAGCAGTGATACCTTTATCAGTTCCTGTTACTTTAAAGTCCATATCCCCTAAGTGATCTTCATCACCTAAGATATCAGACAATACTGCCCAACGACCAGTTTTTGCATCAGAAATAAGTCCCATTGCAATTCCCGACACAGGGCGTTTAATTTGAATACCTGCATCCATTAATGCTAAAGTACCTGCACAAACTGTTGCCATTGAAGATGAACCATTAGATTCTAATACTTCAGATACTAAACGAATTGTATAAGGACAATCATCTGGTAACATAGTTTTCAATGCACGTTGTGCTAAATTTCCATGTCCCACTTCTCTACGAGACACACCTCTTAAAGGTTTTGCCTCACCAGTTGAAAATGGAGGGAAATTATAGTGTAAGTAAAATTTTTCTTCTCCTTGTTCACTAGGAAGATCAATAACATTAGCTTCTCTAGATGTACCTAAAGTAACAGTTGCTAATGCTTGTGTTTCTCCTCTAGTAAAAATAGATGAACCATGTGTAGAAGGTAAATAATCAACTTCACACCAGATTGGTCTAATCTCAGTAGTCTTACGACCATCAAGACGAATACCTTTATCTAATATTAAATTACGTACAGCCTCTTTTTGAGTTTTATTAAAATATTTGCTAATTAAATCTGCTTTTTCTGCTATTTCCTCTTCTGAGAATAATGCTAATACTTCTTCTTTAACAGCAGCAAATTTTTCGCTTCTTTCATGTTTAGCACTAGCGTGAGACGCGATATCATATAATTTATCATAAGCAGCAGTATGGATAGCAGAAGCTATATTCTCATCCTCCTCTTCACCTTCATACTCACGATACTCTAAATTTAATGCAGCACGCATTTTTTCCTGAGCTTCGATTTGACCTTTAATTGCTTCATGAGCAAATTTAATAGCTTCAATCATTTCAGCCTCAGAAATTTCTTTCATTTCTCCTTCAACCATCGCAACAGAATCTTTAGAAGCTCCAATCATCATATCAATGTCAGATTCTTCTAATTGCGCTCTAGTAGGATTAATAACGAATTGTCCATTTACACGTCCAACTCTTACTTCAGAGATATAGTTATAAAAAGGGATATCCGATACTGCAAGTGCAGCTGAAGCAGCTAAACCAGCTAATGCATCAGGCATAACATTTTCATCATGAGACATTAATTGAATCATAACTTGTGTTTCTGCATGATAATCATCTGGGAAAAGTGGTCTTAAACAACGGTCTACAAGACGCATTGTTAAAACTTCTTGATCGCTTGGACGAGCCTCACGTTTAAAAAAGCCCCCTGGAAAACGTCCAGCAGCAGAAAATTTTTCTCTGTAATCTACAGTTAATGGTAGAAAATCAACACCAGGGTTCGCTGTACGAGCTGAAACTGCTGTTGCAAGCAACATACAATCTCCCATACGCACTACTACAGAACCATCTGCTTGTTTTGCTAATTTTCCAGTTTCGATTGAGATACTTCTTCCATCTCCTAAATCGATAGTTTCTTTGGTTACCTTAGGAATCATAATTAATTAATACTTTAGGGTTTCTGTCTCTCCGAAGAGAGACATTAATAATTGTGTGTTGTGTGTTGTTGTGTAGTTGTATGAAACCCAATGAAAAACCAGACTTTTTCTGCTAAAAGGCTAAAAAATAAAAAGAGGCGCACAAGGGCACCTCTTCTCTATTGATTATTTTCTAATATTCAATACTTTAATAATCTCACGATATCTATTAATTTCAGTTTTCTTTAAATAGTCAAGAAGTCTTCTTCTTTTACCTACTAAAAGAACTAAAGAACGCTCAGTGTTATAATCTTTACGATTTTTCTTTAAGTGCTCAGTTAAGTGAGATATTCTATAAGTGAACAATGCGATTTGCCCTTCTGCAGATCCAGTGTTAGTTGCTTCTCCTCCATGTGTAGAGAAGATTTCAGCTTTTTTCTCTTTTGTTAAATACATGCCAATATTATTTAATGATTTTTATGCAGAATCATAGTACTTCTATAATTCGATGCAAAGGTAATTTTATTTTTCAAATTCCATCTATTAAATGAATATTTTTTTTCTACTTCAAAGAACAATATACACTTCACGTTAAGCATAAAGCTTAGACACCTCAATATTCAATGCTTCTAAGAATAATTTATCCTCATTGGTAAAAGCATTCTTGGTATGAGAATCTATATCTATCTGACCTATATTTACACCATTAACAAATAATGGTACTACAATCTCTGATTTTACAGTTATACTACACGCTATGTAATTATCTTGTGCTAAAACATCATCTACAACAAAAGTTTCATTACTGACAGCAACCTGTCCACAAATTCCTTTTCCAAAAGGTATGACAGTGTGTTCTGTAGCTTCTCCCACATAAGGACCTAAGTGTAGCGTTCTCGTTTCTTCTTTTGCAAAATAAAACCCTACCCAATCATAATATACTATAGAGTCATACAATAACTCACAAACTTCCTTAAGTTTATCATCATTATCTAAATCACTACGACTCAAAATCAATTTTGCTCTCTTTAATATAGCATTATAATCGCTTTCCATATATAACTTTAATATTCTTTATGTACTAATGTACAAAAAATAGCTCCAACAATGAAGTGCTATTTTGCTTTTATTACTAATAGCAACTATTAAAAGTCAAATCCAGAATACATCTGTAAAACAAAAAACATAAAATATTACATGAATTAATTAATTCACTCTAAGCAAGAAAGCACGTATAGTAATATAATTCTCAAAAAAGTTTAATGAAATAAGCCAAATTCAAGCTACAAAGAAAAGAAAATAGGAACCATAGTTAGAAATAGAACTATTAACAATAATTGTAAAGCTATAGTAGTACGAGACAATGTATTTTGGGTAGTGATGCCGCAGTGATGCCGCTATGATCCCGCAGTGATGCCGCAAAAAGTACATATTATAGCGGCATCATTGTGGTATCAACTTGGAATGAATGTGCTATCAATATTAATTCTATTGTCTAAACTACCTTTAATTTTAAAACTAACGATGCTATTTTCAAAAACAGAAAAGAATCCAAAATAAAAAAGCACTAATGCATAACATTAGTGCTTTCCTCAAACAACAATATGTAATTTTGTAGCCAAACTCACAAACCACAAAATCAATTTTCCTTTTTATAGCAATTTTTTTACTCGTATAACTTTAATAAATATTTTATTAAATCAGTAGTTGTTAACATTCCTACTAATACACTGCCGTCTAATACTGGAAGTGCTCTAAAATCTTTATCGACTAATATTTCAGCAGCATCTTTAATATTATCATCTGCTTGGATAGTTATCACTTTTTTCACCATCACCTGTTCTAGTGAAAACATATTATATACCGTAGTATCAATTACTGTATCATTTTCATCTACTGTATCAGCTAAACTTATTTTCAATAAATCCGTATAACTTAATATTCCTACTAATGTATTCCCTGATACTATAGGTAAATGACGAATCTTATGTTTCTTAAACAATTCTTCTGCTTTTGTCAAAGAATCCGTAAGATTTAAAGTCACAATATTTGAAGTCATAATAGTCGAAACGGGTACTCTCTGCCTCATATCATAACCTTTATTATTATAGTACAAATGTAATTGTGCTTATTTACTTAAAATATGATTTTTATCAGTAATTACATATTTTTTACATTTTCACTTCACAAAAAACAGAATTAAACGATTACTTGATGATTATTAGCTCATTACCCTATCTTCAATAATAATATTTTTAGTTTTTATTAACAAGTAAAATTGATTTTACACCATCTATAAAGTAAAAAAGATAAATTCTAATGAAACTTATGATTTAATTATACGCAATAAGCGACTTCCTATGTATGAATAATAATAGTGAATAAAACAAAAAGGCTAATCAACTATAATTGTTAATTAGCCTTTTCTCGCGTCCGTGGGAGGTTTCGAACCCCCAACCCTCAGAGCCGAAATCTGATATTCTATCCAGTTGAACTACACGGACAACCTTATTTATTATTTAGATAAAAGTGACTTTACTACAGTAGAAATCGTCTTACCATCAGCCTTACCAGCCAATTCCTTAGATACAATTCCCATTACTTGCCCCATAGCTGCCATTCCTTTATATTCTCCTTCAGTAATAATTTTTGAAACTACCGCTTCTACTTCTTCAACAGAAAGTTGTGCAGGTAGAAAAGCCTCTATTATTTTAGCTTGAGCAACTTCAGGTTCTACTAAATCAGTTCTACCTTGCTCAGTATAAATAGCTGCACTATCTTTTCTTTGTTTAACTAATTTCTGAAGAATTTTTATTTCATCTTCTTCAGTAATTTCAGTTTGAACACCTGATTGAGTTTGGGCTAATAATAACTCAGACTTAATCGCTCTAAGTGCTTCTAACGCTACCGTATCTTTAGCTTTCATAGCATTTTTTATAGCTTCTGTAATCTTAGATTGTAAACTCATATCAAATTTTTTATTTGATGCAAATATATGAAAAAGCCTGAAAAAAGTGACTTTTTTCAGGCTTATAAATTTATAATAAAATCAAATAATTAATCTACATTATCATGTAAAAAAGAATTATTAGATCTTAATTTATTTTCATTACTACTATCAACTCCAAATGAAGTTCTTGATTTTTGTACTGAATCATCTACACTTTCCAAATTCACACCTGATCTTTTATAAGCAGGTTGAGCTTCTAAATCATCAATCTGAGCATTAGTTGCAGTACTACTATTAAATTTGTAGTTAAAATCTTTCATTTTTCTACGGCGTTCAGCTGATCTACTTCTTAAAGCAAATTCCTCAATACTCATTTCAACAGGATTCACTTCATCTGATTCATCAGTCTCTACATTTGATATAACTTCTTCTTCTATATTATTAGTTACTTCTTGACTTGATTTCACACTTACTCTAAACTCCTCTTCTATTTCTTCTTTATGTTTAGATGTAGGCTTAGCCGCTTTCAATTCCTCCTCTTTGTCACTATAATCTTCTAGAGTAAAATAGATAATTTCTTCTTTCTTATTATCATTGAAGTTTCCATTGGTATCTACAATAGTATTGTGCGTTTCCTCTTCTACATCGTAAGCAACTGTTTCTACCACACGTTGTGTAGCTTTTACAGTATCTTCAACACGTTTTGGAGCTACAATAACAAACTCTGGATCTACTACATTAATATCACGAATATCACGTACTTTATTTACAGGTTTATCAGATGATTCATTAGGAGTTTGAACTACTGTTTTTTTTAAATTTTCTTGCGGACTAACAATTTCAAAAAAAACATCCAAATCTTTTGCTTTTTCTAAATTAGCTTTAGGTTCTGCTACTGGCATATCTGCAGCAAAAGTTAGATTAGTTTGCCCTCCTTCATTAGATGAAAAATCATCTTCATTTTCCTCTTCGTCAAATGCTTCATCTTCTAAAGCAAAAACTTTACGTTCCTCAACAATAGGTGCTTGTGCCTGTTCTTCTTCATTTTTATGTAAAGGCTGATCTGGAGTAGAGTAAACAAATGAATTAGTAGTGCTATTTAAAGATAAATCTCTAACCACTTTTTGCTCTTCTTCAAGGGCGTGTATAATAACTTTTGGTTCACTTGTAGTAACAATTGTTTTTTGTTGCTCTATATTAAATCCAGTTGCAATAATTGTTACAGAAATAGCTTCACCTAATGTTTCATCCTCACCAACTCCCATAATAATATTAGCATTATGTCCAGCCTCAGTTTGAATGTGATCATTAATTTCACCTATTTCATCTATGGTAATTTCAGAAGTTCCTGATACAATTAATAACAATACGTTTTTAGCACCAGAAATCTTATTATCATTAAGCAATGGAGAATCTAATGCATCAACAATAGCATCTTTAGCTCTGCTTTCACCTGAAGCTGTAGCAGACCCCATAATAGCAGTACCGCTATCAGATAATACCGTTTTTGCATCTTTTAAGTCAATATTTTGTGTATAGTGATGTGTAATTACCTCTGCTATACCACGTGCTGCTGTAGATAAGACCTCATCTGCTTTGGAGAAACCAGCTTTGAATCCTAAATTACCGTAAACTTCACGTAATTTATTATTATTGATAACAACAAGAGAATCCACTTGTTTACGCAATCTTTCTACACCTTTTAAAGCTTGTTCTTGTCTAACCTTCCCTTCAAATTGAAAAGGAATAGTAACAATACCAACAGTAAGAATATCACGCTCTTTGGATAATTGTGCAATTACAGGAGCTGCTCCTGTACCTGTACCACCACCCATACCTGCAGTAATAAATACCATCTTAGTATTAACATCAAGCATCTTCTCAATATCTTCAATGCTTTCTAAGGCAGATTGTTGTCCAACTTCAGGGTTAGCCCCAGCTCCTAAACCTTCAGTTAAATTGACACCTAACTGTATTTTGTTTGGAACAGGACTGTTTTCTAATGCTTGTGAATCAGTATTACAAACAATAAAATCTACTCCTTTGATTCCTTGTTTAAACATGTGATTTATAGCATTACTACCTCCACCACCTACACCTATTACCTTTATAACGTTTGATTGGTTCTTTGGTAAATCAAACTTTATTCCTCCGAAATCTGTATTCTCCATATACGTATCGTTTTATTCTTGCTTTTCAATAAATTCCTTAATCTTTCTAACAAAATTCCCTAAGAAACTGCGTTCAAATCTGTCCACTGTTGTTGCAGATTTATCATTGTTTTCCTTAGTAGAAACCTCATGATCATATTGAAACTTTGTTTCAACTTGTTCAATTGGTTTCAGTTCCTCTTCTCTAGGTGCTTGATAAGCTTGTTGCTCTATTTTTTTCTCTTCTTCTTTTTCTTTTTTCTCTTGCTCTTTAATTTCGTCAAAAGAAATAGCACCTTTTATTTGATTGCGTTGACTTTCCATAACCAAACCAACAGCTGTAGCATATAAAGGACTAGAAATTTCTGGATTAGAATCCCCAGCCAAATGCTCGTTAGGATAGCCAATACGAGTATCAATTCCTGTAATATATTCTACTAACTGTTTTATATGTTTTAGTTCAGAGCCACCACCTGTTAAGACAATTCCAGCAATTAATTTCTTTTGCGGATTCTCATAACCATAGCTTTTTATTTCTGAAAATACTAATTGTATTATTTCATCTACTCTTGCGTGAATAATCTTAGATAAATTCTTAAGCGAAATTTCCTTTGGTTCTTTACCTCTCAATCCAGGTATTGAAACAATCTCATTATCTTTATTTTCACCTGGCCAAGCTGATCCAAATCTTAACTTTAATATTTCTGCTTGTCTTTCAATAATTGAACAGCCTTCTTTTATATCTTCTGTAATAACATTACCTCCAAACGGAACGACTGCTGTATGTCGAATTATACCATCCTTAAAAATGGCTAAATCAGTTGTTCCACCACCTATATCAATTAAAGCAACACCAGCTTCTTTTTCTTCTTGACTTAAAACTGCCTCTGCTGAAGCTAGAGGTTCTAGTGTAATACCAGATAATTCTAATCCAGCATCTTTAATACAACGACCAGCATTTTTGATTAATGCTGCCTGCCCTACTACAACATGAAATGTCGCTTCTAAACGACTTCCATACATTCCAATAGGCTCTTTTATACCAGGCTCACCATCAATCTTAAACTCTTGAGGTAATACGTGAATAATTTCTTCACCAGGAAGCATATTCAATTTTTGTACTTGATTGATTAATTGTTCAATATCCTTATCTCCTATTACTTCATCAGGATTTTGTCTACTAATGTAATCACTGTGTTGAATACTTCTTATATGCTGGCCAGCAATTCCAACAACCACTTTTCTAATCTTACATTCTGCCTCCGCCTCTGCTTCTGCAACGGCGTGTTGTATAGATTGAATCGTTTGCGTTATATTATTCACTACACCACGTTTAACTCCTAGACTCTTTGCTTTTCCAAGACCAAGAATCTCGAGTTTCCCATACTCATTCTTTTTTCCAACCATCGCAACAATCTTTGTTGTTCCGATATCTAAACCAACAGCTATATTTTCTTTTTCCATATTCAACTTACTATTTGGTACAAACCACTTGCTGGGTAAACTTTAGGTTTATTGTTTTATAATTATCAAAGTCAACTTTTTCTTTAAATCCGTATTGTACAAAAGCTTTATAATTCGCTAACTTTCTTTCCATTTCATCAAATGTTCCAAACAAAATGTCATACTTATTTGTACGACTAAACAACATTATTGTTTCATCTCCCTTAATAGTAACACCTGTTATATCTTTCTTCAAAAATTCATCATTATTCAAAACTTTGAGCATCTTCATTAATTCTCCTTCATTTGCTTTTGTAATAACTCCCGTTACTAATGGAACTCGCTCTGTATAATTACTTGAAAGAGGCATTTTTTTTACCATTATCATCTAAATAATAACTTTCATTATCTGTAATAACTCTTCCAATCGCCGTTTTCTGCCAAACATCAACTTTTAATTTACCATCCACAGTTACATAAACGTCTGCGTCTCTGACTAATTCATTTTTAAGTAGAGCATTTTCCAAATTATTCAAATCTAATATAGTTCTATTAATCACGGAAGTATTTGGAAAGTTTTTTTTTAACCAAATTGCGAACTTCCATTGGAGTAACAAAATGTCTATCCTCTCCTTTAAAAACTACGTCAACGTCATCTATACTTCTATTATCATTTCTTTTATTACTAAATGAATACAACAAAATAGCAATTGCACATACACACAATATGCGAACATCTATCCATTTAATTCTATTTAGTATTTTTTTCATTCTTTATGCTTTTAAACCTTCTTTTATTCCTTTAACCATTTCACCAATATCTCCTGCCCCAATTGTCATCACAACATCTGCTTTTGAATTCTTAATAAAATCAAGCAATTCATCTTTTGTTACCAATGTTTTGTTTTTCGATGTAATTAATTCAAGTAACTTAGTAGATGTTATACCTTCAATAGGCAATTCTCTTGCTGGATAAATATCTAATAATACAATATTGTCAAATGTTGATAATGCTTCGCCAAACTCTATCATAAAATCACGTGTACGAGAATATAAATGTGGCTGGAATATTGCTAAAATATTTTTATCACTATACATTTCATGTACTGCTTGGCTTACTGCTTTTATTTCTGTAGGATGATGTGCATAATCATCAATGTAAATCAATTCTTCATTTCTAATTTGATATGAAAATCTTCTTCTTACACCTTTAAAAGAAGCTAATCCCTCAACTAATTTCTCTTTATCTACACTATAGTCATATGCCATTGCAAATGCAACAAGTGCATTTGATAGATTATGATGTCCTGGTAAGCCAAATTTTACATCACGAATTATTTCAATAGGGGTTATTATATCAAATATGTACCACCCGTCTTTTATTACAATATTGTCTATACGATAAGAACAATCTTTATGAAAGCCAATTTTGATTCCTTCTATAGCAACATTTTCCGTCACAAATAGCTTGTTCTCTTCTTCCACCTTATTAGCAAAATCATTAAACGAAACTAGCATTTCCTCTGCCGTTCCAAAAATATCTAAATGATCAGCTTCTGTAGAAGTAATACATGCTACATTAGGATTCAACTTTAAAAAAGAACGGTCAAATTCATCTGCTTCTACTACTGTTACACTTGTTCCACTACCAATTAAATTGGTTTGATAGTTCTCAACCACTCCTCCGACGAATGCTGTAACATCTATTCCAGCTTGAAATAACAAATGTCCTAATATACTTGTAGTTGTTGTTTTACCATGAGTTCCAGCAACTGCAAAACAATAAGTATCTTTAGTAATAATACCTAAAACTTCAGCTCTTTTTTTGATTTGAAAAGAATGCTTTTTAAAATATCCCCATTCACTATGGTCACTAGGTATTGCTGGAGTAATAACAACAAGGGTATTACTCGCATTTAAATATTCACTATTTATAAGATCAACATTGTCTTCATAATGTATATTTATACCTGCTGTTTCTAATTCACGAGTTAACTGAGTTGGAGTCTTATCATATCCACCTACATTTTTTCCTAAAAACTTAAAATAACGAGCCAAGGCACTCATCCCAATACCTCCTATACCAATAAAATAAACGCTCTTTATTTCCTCAACTAACATATATTTACTTTTTTATTAAAGCTATTATTTGATCAACAATATCTTTTGTTGCATTAGGTAAAGCCAATTTTTTAAATTGTTTTCCTAATTCTATCATTTTATTATTATCTAAAACTAAATCACTAAAAATCCTTTCAAACTGATCTAGCTCATTTTCTTTAATCATTACTGCACCACCATGCTTTACAATGCTGTTAGCATTCTTTGTTTGATGATCTTCTGCCACATTAGGTGACGGTATAAAAATAACAGGCTTACCTATTATTGCTAATTCAGAAACTGATGAAGCTCCCGAACGTGATATAATTATGTCAGCACATGCATAAGCCAAATCCATACGATCAATAAATGGAGCTACTTTTATATCTGTACTTTCTGATTTTTTATACTCGTCGTAATATAACTTTCCACATTGCCATAAAATCTGTATTCCCATCCGATTAAAGAACGGAATCTCTTTTTCAATAAGTTGGTTAATTCGTCTAGCACCTAAACTTCCTCCTAAGACCAATAATACTTTTTTTGTTCTATCAAGACCAAAATACTGAAATGCCTCTTCTTTTTTATCTTCAACCGTTAATAAATCTTTGCGAACGGGATTTCCTGTTTTTAGCACATTTTTACCTGGAAAAAAGGAAGCCACCTCGTCATAGGCAACGCATATACATTTTGCTTTCTTACCTAAGAAACGATTTGTAATTCCTGGATAAGAATTCTGTTCTTGTACAACTGTCGGTAATCCCATATCCGAAGCCACTTTCACTACAGCTCCACTTGCATATCCTCCAGTACCTATAACCACATCAGGTTTGAATCTTTTAATAATCTTCTTTGATTTCCATAAACTACTAATTAGTTTAAACGGAAATGATAAATTATCTATTGTCAATTTTCTTTGTATCCCTGAAATCCACAACCCCTCTATAGGATAACCAGCAGCAGGTATTTTTTCCATTTCCATCCTTCCTTCTGCACCTACAAAAAGGATTTCAGCATCAGCATAACGAGACTTTAACTCATTTGCAATTGCTAATGCGGGATAAATATGTCCTCCCGTTCCTCCTCCACTTAATATAACTCTTGGTGCTTTCATCATTATAACTCTACTACTTCTTTTTCAGCTAATGCTTCTTTTAATCTTTCTTCTTCTATTTTTTTAAGCTCCTCTTGCAGACGCTCTTCTTTATCTTGCTTTTCTAACTCTTGTTGCTGAATCTCTTGCTCTTTCTTAGTTACACTTAAGATAGCTCCCAGTGCAAAACATGTCATCCAAATTGATGTTCCACCACTACTAATTAATGGTAAAGTTTGTCCCGTTGTTGGAAGTAACGATACAGCAACTCCCATATTAATCAATGCTTGAAACGTAAAAAAGAAACCAAGTCCAATCACTAATAGTTTACCAAACAAAGTGGGTGCCCTATGTGCAGCAACCAAAAACCTAAAGAATAATAATAGATAAACAAATAATACTGCTAATGCTACTATTAAACCATACTCTTCAACAATAATCGCATAGATAAAATCGGAAGATGATTGAGGTAAAAAATTCTTCTGAACTCCTTTACCTGGTCCCACTCCAACTATTCCTCCTAAAGCAATAGCCATTTTTGCATTCTCTACTTGATATAAATCTTTTGTCCCATCATCTGGACCTGCAAATCGATCTATACGACTAATCCAAGTATCAACACGGTTAGGAAACATACCTGGAAAAGCTTTTGCAGTTAATACAAAAATCCCCATAAATACAATACCTAATCCTATAATAGACATTAAGTATTTTAGAGGATATTTACCTACGAAAACTAAAATACACACCATCAAAAAAATCAATGCTGCCGTCGAAAAGTTTGCCGGTAATATTAGTCCTACAATAATCAATACAGGTAGCCATAATTCTAAGAAAGATGGCCAAAACTCAACCACACTATCTTTAATTTTAACTAAATATTGAGCTACATATATCAATAGAATAATGGAGGCTGTAGAAGATGGTTGAAACTGAAACCCTAGAATACTTACCCAACGACTCGCATTCGCTCCTCCTATCGTAGTCCCCTTCATAAGAGTATACAATAGCACCAACCCTATAATTGGTAATCCAAAGACTCCTATAGCTCTGAAATATTTATATTCCATTTTATGACTAAACCATAGAACTCCTAGACCAACGGAAATATGAACTAAATGTTTCAGTAAGTAATATCCTGTCTGTTTACCTGTTCCTACAGTATATACAAGATTTGTACTTGCACTATATACAGGCATAAACGAAAAGAAGGCCAATAGTATTACTAAAGCCCAAATCGTTTTATCGCCATATAAATGTGCAAACAACTGTTTCATATTTATCTATAAATTATGTACTTCTTCTTTAAATTGAGTCCCTCTATCTTCGTAACTTTTGAATAAATCAAAACTAGCACAAGCAGGTGAAAGTAAAACTGTATCTCCACTTTCTGCTAAACTTTGAGCTATTTTTACAGCATCCTCCATCGTTTGCACTTCTACAAATCCATCTACCACATTTTCGTATGCTTCACGTATTTTAGAATTGTCAATACCTAAGCATACAATACTTTTGACTTTTTCACGTACTAATGCCATTAACTCATTGTAATCATTCCCTTTATCAATTCCTCCTACTATCCAAACGGTTGGAGTTTTCATACTTTCCAATGCAAAGAAAGTAGCATTAACATTAGTAGCTTTCGAATCATTGATATACTGAACATTGTCAATCTTAGCTACTTTTTCTAATCGATGTTCTACACCTTGAAATTCAGAAAGACTTTCACGAATCTTTTCTTTTCTAATTCGCTTCAATTGAGCAATAGTCGTAGCAGCCATTGCATTCTTCACATTATGCAATCCTTCTATACCAAGATCCTCAATAGGTAAAATAATCGTTTCCTTATTCATAGTGACAACAATATTTTTATCTTCAACATAAGCCCCTTCTTCTAACTTTTGAGTTAATGAAAATGGAACTCTTTTTGCTTTGATTTCATGTTTTTGCAACCATTTCTGAATTTCTACATCATCATAATCATAAATGAAATAGTCATCATCAGTTTGGTTCATTGTTATTCTAAACTTAGAATCAATATAATTTTCATATTTGTAATCATATCTATCCAAGTGATCAGGGCTCAGATTTGTTAATACAGCTATATTAGGTCTATAAGATTCTATTCCATCTAATTGGAAACTACTCAATTCTAAGACATAACATTTTTCAGGATCACTTGCTACCTGCTCTGCATAACTATCTCCGATATTACCCGCCATACCTACATTGCACCCTCCATCTTTTAAAAGCTTATAGGTTAACATTGTAGTAGTCGTCTTACCATTACTACCAGTAATAGCAATAGACAGTTCTTTATTAAAGGAATATGCAAATTCAATCTCTGAAATTATCTTTATTCCTTTCTCTTTTATTTTTTTTATAATTGCTGCCTTATCAGGAATACCTGGGCTTTTAACAATTAAATCAGCATTTAAAATCACTTCTTCGCTATGTCCACCCTCTTCCCATTTTAGCTGATGTGATTCTAATACTTCTTTATAACTATCTTTTATCGCTCCAAAGTCAGATAGAAATACGTCATACCCTTTCTGTTGAGCCAAAATTGCAGTCCCTACGCCACTTTCTCCTCCTCCTAATACAACAATTTTCATATTATCTCAATTTTAATGATACTAAACAAAACACTCCTAGCAATATTGCTATAATCCAAAAACGAGTAACAATTTTACTCTCATGATAACCTTTCTTTTGAAAATGATGGTGCAAAGGTGACATTAAAAAAATACGTCGTCCTTCTCCATATTTACGCTTAGTATATTTAAAATATGATACCTGAAGCACCACTGATAAATTCTCTATCAAAAAGATTCCACATAATACCGGAATCAATAATTCTTTACGCACAGCTATAGCCATTACAGCAATAATACCTCCAATAGTTAAACTACCTGTATCCCCCATAAAAACCTGAGCTGGATAAGTATTATACCATAGGAATCCTATCAATGCACCCGCAAATGCAGAAATAAAGACTGTCATTTCCCCTGAATTAGGTATATACATTATATTCAGGTAATTAGAAAAAATAACGTTACCAGATACAAAAGCAAATATTCCTAATACAAACGTGGAGATAGCTGATGTTCCTGCTGCCAACCCATCTATTCCATCTGTTAAATTTGCACCATTCGAAACAGCTGTAATAATAAAAATTACAATAGGTATAAAGATTAACCAGGCATAATTCTCAGCACCTTCACCTAACCAACTTATTAATACACTATAATCAAACTCATTATTTTTAAAAAAAGGTATAGTAGTAGCAGTTGACTTAACATCATATTTACTAACAGCCGCTTCGACCATTTGTAAATTTGATGGTGTTTCTCTTACTGTAACACTAGGACTAAAATAAAGTACCGATCCAACAATTAAACCTAAGCCTACTTGCCCAATAACTTTAAATCTACCTTTTAAACCATCTTTATCTTTCTTAAATACCTTTATATAGTCATCTAGAAAACCAATAGCTCCCATCCAAAGAGTTGTCAATATCAACAAGAGCACATAAATATTATCTAATTTTGCAAACAATAAAACCGGGATCAAGGTTGCAAGAATTATGATCACTCCTCCCATTGTAGGTGTACCTGCTTTCTCTTTTTGTCCTTCTAATCCTAATTCTCGAACAGTTTCGCCTACTTGCATTTTTTGCAGCGCTCTAATAATTCTTTTTCCATATATTATAGAAAGTAACAGTGACACTATTACTGCCATACCAGACCTAAACGTAATGTATTGGAATACACCCGCACCAGGTATTTTAAAATAACTTTCTAAATATTGAAATAAGTAATACAACATAATCTTTCTCTCTTACTATTTTTTATTGTTCTAAAAATTCGGTTACAACTTCTAAATCATTAAAATGATTCTTCACTCCTTGTATATCTTGATAATTTTCATGTCCTTTTCCTGCTATCAAAATAATATCTCCTGATTTGGCTTGTTGGCAGGCTAATTTTATTGCTTGCTTACGATCTTCTAATACTATTGTTTTCATAACATTCTGAAATTCTACTCCCTTTTCCATATCATCTAGGATGGCTTTAGGGTCTTCAAAACGTGGATTATCAGAGGTAAATATCACTTTATCACTTAGCTCAGAAGCAATCTGTGCCATCTCTGGTCTTTTAGTTTTATCTCTATTTCCACCACAACCAACAACTGTTATTAACTGTTCATTATAAGTTCGAATAGAATTAATTGTTTCTATAACATTTTTCAAAGCATCTGGTGTGTGTGCATAATCTACAATAGCAGTAACTTTATTTCGAGAAACTACATATTGAAAACGACCTTCTACACTCGTAAGCTTACTTATTTGTAATAAGACTTCTTCTGATGGAATACCTAATTCTATTGCTACTGCATAAACAGCTAACAAATTATACCCATTAAAAGCCCCTATTAATTGTACCCAAATTTCTTGTTGATTTATCTTCATCAACATTCCTGAAAATTGACTTTCTAGAATTTGACCTTTATAATCAGCCATATTCTTTAATGCATAAGTCTTAATTTTAGCCGCAGTATTCTGCGTCATAATTAAGCCATTTTTATCATCGATATTAGTAATGGCAAATGCTTGACGTTTTAATTGGTCAAAAAATACTTTCTTAGCATCGCGATATTCACTAAAAGTTTTGTGATAATCTAAATGATCATGACTTAGGTTTGTAAATACCCCACCTTTAAATTCTAATGCACTAGTTCTTTTTTGTACAATTCCATGAGAACTTACTTCCATAAAACAAAACTCACAACCAGCTTCTACCATTTCATTCAAATAGTAGTTTATGGTAAGTGAATCTGGTGTCGTATGACTTGTTTCAAACTTTTCATCTGCTACTAAAATTTTCACAGTTGACAGCAACCCTACTTTATATCCAAGGTTTGTAAAAAGGCGATAAAGCAATGTAGCTACCGTAGTCTTCCCGTTTGTCCCTGTTACTCCAACTAATCTTAATTTAGAAGAAGGGCTGTCATAAAAATTATTAGCTATAATCGCTAAAGCTAAATTTGCATCTTCTACACATATATAAGTAATACCACTTATTATCTCACTAGGTAAATGCTCACATATAATTGCTATAGCGCCACTCTCAATTGCAGAAGTGATAAAAGCATGCCCATCAACTACATTTCCAGAAATAGCAATAAATAAAGTATTCTTCGAAACTTTTCTAGAATCAAATGCGACAAAATCTATAGGAGAATCAGTTGACCCAACTACAGATTTAATAGCTACTTTATATAATATGTCTCTTAATATTTTCACGATAATTCTAATATCACTTTTTTATTCTTATCTATTTTTTGTCCAGAAGGAATGGATTGTTTTTTTACTTTCCCAATTCCTTTTATCTCTACTTTCAATCCTAAATTCTCTAATAACGGTAGTGCATCCATGGCATACATTCCTCTTACATCAGGCATTACTTCATCCGTCTCTGCACCTTTTGTATAAAAATCTAAATAACGATGTTCTACTTCTTCGGGTACAATGTCAATTCCATCAATTGCAGTAGTAATTGGCAAATCAGTATATATTTTTTGAGCTATCTTTTTAAACACTGGTCCAGAAACATCTGCTCCATAATAACTCTTAGTACGATCAGGCTTATGAATAACTACAATACATGAATACTTTGGATCATTAGCAGGAAAATAACCTGCAAAAGAAGAAGAATAATACATATCCTTACCTTTTCCTCCACCATAGTTTACCTGTGCTGTACCAGTCTTTCCTGCCATAGAAAAGTTCTTTGAGTAAAGTTTTCTTCCTGTTCCTCTTATTACAACATTCTCCAATATGGCATGAACTTGTTGAATTACTTCTGGTGAAGCTATTTGTGGATTCAAAACCTCTTTCTCAAACTTTTTAACTGTTTTATTAAACTCTTTTACCTCTGATACAAATTGTGGTTTTACCATCTCTCCATTATTTGCTACAGCGTTATACAACATCAAAGTATGCATTGGTGTAACAGAAAGTCCATATCCAAATCCCATCCATGGTAATGATAAACCACTCCAACCTTTTTTCCCAGGTTGTGGAACATAAGGAATACCTTCTCCTTTTAATGGTAAATCTAATGGTTTGTCCATCCACAGTGTACTTAAGTAATTTGTGAACTCACTTGGATTGTCCTTAAATCCTTCATTAATAGCCTGAGTAATTACTGTATTAGAAGATTTTTCTATCCCCTTCGCTAGCGAAATCTTACCATATCCACCCCATTTAGAATCGCGAACTCTTGCATTGTAAAATTTCACAACTCCATCTTGCGTATCGTAAATACGGGCAGTATCCGTTTTCCCTTTCTCTAACAAAGCAAGCAATGATGCTAACTTAAATGTTGAGCCTGGTTCATGTTTTTCAGCTATAGCGTAATTTATAGTTTCAAAATAGTTTCCTGAAGCTCCTCTACCTAGATTTGATATAGCTCTAATAGCCCCTGTCTTCACCTCCATCACAATAACACAACCATGATCTGCACTAAAATCTTCTAAAGCTTTCAACAAAGCATGGTGAGCAATATCTTGTATATACACATCTATAGTAGAGACGATATCTTTCCCATCAATAGGATCAACCTCGTTCTCATCATTAATAGGCTTCCATTGATCTTTTCCTAAACTCTGCATTTTGCGCTTACCGTCTATTCCATTTAGGTAATCTGAATAAGCCCCCTCTATTCCAACTCTACCAACAGTATTATCTTCATATGTACGTTCATAACCAATTGTTCGCTGAGCAATTTTACCAATAGGATGCTGACGTACAGTCTTTTGTAATGAAATAAAACCACCTTTAAAAGGCCCTCTCTTAAATAAAGGAAAGTTTTTAACTCTTACATATTGTGTATAGCTTAAATCTCTAGCGATTAAAACATATCTACTATTGGTAGCTCTTCCCTTGCGTAAAATCCCTTCATAATAAGATGTTGGTTTATTAAACATCTTTCCTAAAGAATCAGCCAAGGGTCTGACATTCTTGTCAAAATCTTCTTTACTTGGTGCTACTCCGTCAAATCGAATTTCAAAGACCGGTACAGAAGTAGCTAATAAACTACCATCTGCAGAATATACATTACCCCTATTTGCAGGGATTAATTCTTCTTTAACTCTATTTTTATCTTTAGCCTTAGCTCTTAACTCTTTTCCCTCTACACTTTGTATCTTCACTAGTCGATATACAATCCCACCTGCCATCAAGAGAACTAGCGCAGATATGATATAAATATTTACATAAATATTTTTATTGTCTAACGCCATAATCTTCCCCAAAAACTAGTTTTCGTTTCTTCCTTATTCACTTTAATCTTTGTCGGTGGAGTCTCTGATGGAAAAATACCTTGCTCTTCAAGAGTTTTAGTAATTGTTGATTCCATCTTTAATTCCATCAATTCTGATCGAGTATCCACAAATTCTGCTCTTAACATTTTCACTTCATGATTCAGAGCAGCTATTTTAAACACCTTTGCTTCATAAGCTTGAGTGTTCCAAATTAAAATTAAACACAGAACAATAACATAAATAATAAAAGCCCAATTCTTAGCTGAATCCTCATTAACAAGAATTTTAGCTTTTATAATATCAACTGGACTAGCTATTGTTTTTTTCATTTTTTCTCTGCTACTCTTAATTTTGCTGATCGAGCTCGGTTATTAATCTTAATTTCTTCCTCACTAGGAATTATCAATTTTCCTAATTGTTTCATTGGAACTTCAAATCTTCCAAACATATCTCTCTCTGGTTCTCCTTCAAACATTCCATTCTTCATAAATCTCTTTACCAACCTATCTTCTAAAGAATGATAAGAAATAATACTCAATCGACCACCTTCTTTCAATACTTCAAGACTCTGCTCTAGCATTTCTCTCAGTACCTCTACTTCCTTATTCACCTCTATACGAATCGCTTGATATATCTGAGCTAAAATTTTCGCACTTTTATGCGCTGGTAAAAACTTAGCTAAAACAATTTTCAATTCATCCGTATTCTTTATTTCCTTATCCATTCTTGCCTTAACAATAGCATTTGCAATTGCTCCTGCATTTTTTAGTTCACCATATAAGCTCAAAATGCTTCTTAGCTCTCTGACATCATAATCATTCACTACGTTATAGGCTGATATCTCCCCTTGTTTATTCATTCTCATATCCAGCTCTCCATCAAAACGAGTTGAAAAACCACGTTCAGCAACATCAAACTGATGAGATGAAACTCCTAGATCTCCAAGTATTCCATCAACTTCACTCACTCCATAAAATCTCAAATAACGCTTAAGCAATCTAAAATTTTGATTAATAAGTGTAAAACGATGGTCATCAATAGCGTTTTCTAAAGCATCTTGATCTTGATCAAAAGCGTATAATCTTCCATTCTCGCCAAGACGACTCAAAATTTCTCTTGAATGTCCACCACCACCAAAAGTAACATCAACATAAACCCCATCAGGTTTTATTGCCAAACCATCCACACTTTCATTTAACAAAACTGGTCTATGATAACCGTATTCTTCTTTATTCATCAAAACTTATATTACTCATTACATCTTGCGCTAAATCTCCAAAATCAAAATCATCTTGATTCAGGGTAGCTTCATATTGATTTTTATCCCATATTTCAATAATATTGACTTTTGATGAAAAGACTAGCTCTTTTGAAATATTTGCAAAATCGATTAAATCTTTTGCAATCAAAAGACGTCCTGCGTCATCAATATCAACATTTTTAACCCCGGCCATAAAGCGTCTAATAAACATATCATTCTTTCTATCAAATGGATTTAGTTTACTAATCTTCGTCATCATTTTATCCCACTCCGCCATTGGCCATAATTCTAAGCATGATTCAAAAACAGAACGTTTTAAAACAAAACCTTCTGCCATAGCAGGAAGCTGCTTCTTTAAAGAAGCAGGCACCAAAACTCTGCCTTTAGCATCGATTTTGCATTCATATGTTCCTATAATTGAAGCCAAATCACACTTATAATTAATATTATAGCAAATGTAATTATTTTTTTACCACTTTTTACCACTTTTACCCACTTTGTTGATAAGTTTTCGCTGTTAAGTGATTTTAAAGGGTTTTCGCGAGTAATTATTTGATTTATAACCTTTAATTTTTACATTTTAACTATCGCCTTCATCTAAAAAGCCTCTTAAAAACATCAAATTCTAAGAAAAAAATTGAATGAAAAAAGATGTTTTTACACTCAAAATTTTACCATATAAGATTTATTTGATTTTTATACTCTTCAAAAGAAAGTTTGTCGCTTAGAAAACCGTATATTTGTGGGAATTTAAAAATCGCATTTAAAAACTACATGGAGCGAACTTTAAAAGAAGATGGAAAATTCCGTTATGTAGAAATTGGTGAAGGAACTCCAATTATTATTTTACACGGATTAATGGGAGGCTTAAGCAATTTTGATGGTGTTGCAAACTATTTCCCAAAAGAAGGTTACAAAGTGGTTCTTCCTGAACTACCGCTATACACAAATAGTATCCTAAAAACAAATGTAAAAGCGTTTGCTAAATTTGTAAAAGACTTTATTGAAAAGATTGGTTACAAAGACGTTATCTTACTTGGAAACTCTTTGGGAGGGCATATTGCATTATATTTTTCAAAAATGTATCCTGATCTTTTGAAAGCGATGATATTAACTGGTAGTTCTGGTTTATATGAAAGTGCTATGGGAGATAGCTATCCTAAACGTGGAAATTATGAATATATCGAGAAGAAAGCACAAGATGTTTTTTACGATCCTAAAGTAGCCACAAAAGAATTAGTAGATGAAGTATTTGCTACTGTAAACGATAGAATGAAACTTATTAAGACTTTAACTATCGCTAAAAGTGCAATTCGACATAATATGTCTAAAGATTTACCTAAAATCCAAACTCCTACTTGTCTTATTTGGGGGAAAAATGATAAGGTTACACCTCCTGAGGTGGCTGTAGAATTTAATGAACTTTTACCTGATTCAGACTTATTTTGGATTGATCAATGTGGTCATGCAGCAATGATGGAGCATCCTGATGAATTCAATGTAATTTTACATGATTGGTTAAAAAAAAGAAATTTATAAAAGATGAAAATAAATACTGCTGAGTTTGTCGTAAGTAATTCTGAGGCTAGTAAATGTCCTAACGAGCCTATACCAGAGTATGCATTCATTGGAAGATCTAACGTAGGTAAGTCTTCTTTAATCAATATGCTTACAAACTCGAAATATTTAGCAAAAACCTCATCTAGACCAGGTAAAACACAATTAATTAATCACTTCAAGATTAATTCAAATTGGTATTTAGTTGATTTACCAGGTTATGGTTATGCAAAAGTAAGTAAGAAAACAAAATCTGTTTTCCAAAAATTCATTACAGATTACTTTGAGAAAAGACAACAATTAGTTAGTGCTTTTGTACTTATTGATATTCGACATGAAGCTCAAAAAATAGACTTAGAGTTTATGCAATATTTGGGCGAATCTGAAATACCTTTTAGTATTATTTTTACAAAGGCTGATAAAGTAGGTAAACAAAAAGTTCATTCTTTAGTAGCAGCTTACAAAAAAGCAATGCTTGCTAATAATTGGGCTGAAATGCCTCCTTATTTTGTCACCTCATCCGAACATAAAACTGGAAGGGATGACGTTTTAGATTACATTGACGAAGTCAACCAAGAAGTCTTTAAGAACCCTAAC
>NZ_BAEX01000002.1 GCF_000246945.1 Myroides injenensis M09-0166 | reverse complement strand
ACACGTAGTATGAAATGAATTATTTCTTTTTTGCTTCTTTTGCTATTCTAGCTTCAATACGTTTTACACGTTTTTCACTATCGGGATGTGTAGACATCATTTTAGAACCAATACCTTTTTCAGCTCCATATTCTTTTTCCATATCAGCAAATTTTTGGAAAGCATCAGCAAGAGATTGAGGATTCATTCCATTACTTACCATAAATTTATAAGAATAATCGTCAGAATCAGACTCTTGTGATTGTGAGAATTGAGCTCCGATTAACTTATTAGCCATCTCTTCAAAGTTTTCGCTGATTAATTCAGCAACAGTTCCTTTAGTAGAACCAGCATATTTAGTAGCTCCCTCTGTCAATAAAACTTGTTTATACCCTTTTTTTGAGTGTTCTAATTTTACGTGACCTATCTCATGTCCAATTATACCCAATAACTCTTCATCACTCATAATATCCATTAATGAAGAAAATACGCGAACACTTCCATCAGGACAAGCAAATGCATTAACATCAGTTACGTAATATACTTTGTAGTTTAAATTTAAACCATCATAATTTTTATATGGTCCAAAAATTTTCTCTAAACGCTCAGCATATGCACGCATTTGCGGATCTTTAGAATCTAATGAACATACAGGATTATTCTCGTCCATCCACTTTACAGACTCTTGAGCAGCTTGGATTATATCCTCATCGCTTACTGTGAAAGCAGATACAGCAGTTTTTACAGCATCAAGTTTTTTCCCACTTAATTTTCCAAATTGTGCGTGAGCTGATGTCATTGCAAAACAAGCAAATACTGCAGCTATTAAAACCTTCTTCATATTTTTTACATTTTACTTTTCGAAGAGCAAAAATACTCTTTTTCTTATATTATTTTAATTTTCGACTATGATCACAAATAAAAATCGACTCAAAACATTACTAATACTTTCTTGTTTAATTTAATAGTCTTCCTCTTTTTATAACTACTAAATAAAGAAGTTCTTTTATTAGTACTCATTTATAAATTTACTCGTTGATCTTTATTGTATTTTACTTGATACCCAAATTTCAACGTTTTGGATTCATTACCTTTCAACTTCAAATCCCATTTTACTATCCCTTTTTCTTGATTAATTGAAGCACCTGATTTTTCAGTCACTACTACCTCGATATCTTTATTCGCGCTTATAGGATATTGATCTTCTATTTGAATAGTAATAGTATCACTTTTAGTATTTCGAACTACAATGTCATATAAAAATTGTTGTTCTTTCTTTGAAGATAGTGTTTTTGTTCCTGATTTATCTTTTACTAAAGTACGTGTCAAAACAATTCGAGGGTCTTTACCCATATTGAGTTTCATTACTTCTTCTGTATTTCCAGGATCTAAATAAGTCTTTCCAACATATACTCCTTCAAATACTACATTTGCATTCCCAGCCAATAAATTATAATTTGAATAATCCTTAATTGTTGCTACTAAATAAGCATTCAGATCAAGCTTAGGAGCAGCATAATACATATACTCTGCTGGAATTGAAATATTGTTTAGGGTAACGCTATGGTTCTTTCCATTTGACACAATTGTATAAGGAATACTGATATCAAATGAAACATTTAATTGTGAATTATTAATATTTGTATAATCATTTATAGATAACTCTTCAAATATTTCAGGCATATAATCAAGACTCTCTACTACTTCTGAATATTCAGCAGTAACCGTTTTTCTTGAATTAGATACTCTATTACTTTTATTAAGGAGCTCTTTATAGACATTGTCGTTTTGGTAATTAAGAAACCACATTGACCATTTTGGAATAAGATTGCTTTGATTAGCAATCCCACTAGTTAAACTCAACTTGACATTACGCCAATCAAGTCCTGTAGATTGGTTAACATCTGCTTTATATACAATTTTAACTGGTGAATTAACTTGATCTACTCTTAATTCATAAAATGGTTTCCAGCTTGCATAAGGAGTTAAATATTTTATTTGAAGATTAGCATTTCCTTCCTTCTCACTCATAACTTGAAGAACAATCTTCCCTTTACTAACTTTATCTCCTTTACCATCGTTAAAAGCTAATCTATCTTTTAAATTAGATAATCGAACAGATAACTTATTCTCTATTTCTGCTAATCTATCGACTTCATTTGCTAATTGATTTCTTTTAACCTTATAATAATCAACCATCTTAGTAATCTCTTGAGTAGTATTCCCTTGACTATTACCTACTTTCATATTCGCATCCAAGACTTCTATTGTTTTCCTTTCGGTAGCTAATTGATTACTTATTTTCTTAAGTTCAACTTCAACCAAACGGATACTATCCTTTACTGGTTTGATTAAAGGAGAATCTTCTGAGGCATCATACTCCTCAATAAATCGATTACTGTATTGCACAGACATAACAGTAACATCGTTCGTTGCACCAATTTGAATTGTTTGATCATTTAAATTGTCAGCTATATTAGTAATTACAATCTCTGAAGTCCCTTTAGGCAATTTCAAATTTGCTTTATGTGTCAATTCAGCACTATTAAAGTACACTCGTGCACTCTCTAATTTAGCTTGACTAAACAACGGTTTCTGTGCCCAACTCACTATAGAACTAAAAATTAGAGCAAAAAGGATTAATTTGTTTTTCATATAATTTATTTTTTTAATTGTAATAATTAGCCAAATAAATGCTCTACGACATCTTCAATTTTAGTGACTAATATTACTTTAATTCCCGTTCCATTGTATGAGATTTTATTGTATTTAGATACTAAAATTTGACTAAACCCAAGTTTCTCTGCTTCCTGAATCCGCTGATCTACGCGATTAACAGGTCTAATTTCACCTGATAGCCCTACCTCTCCAGCAAATGTCACACCTTTGTCTATCGATATATCTTGATCCGACGATAATATTGAAGCTACGACTCCTAAATCAATAGCAGGATCATCTACTGTAATACCTCCTGTAATATTCAGGAAAACGTCTTTTTGTCCTAATCTAAATCCAGCACGCTTTTCCAATACTGCTAAAATCATATTCAAACGTTTTAGATTATAGCCCGTAGCACTACGTTGTGGAGTCCCATAAACAGCAGAACTTACTAGTGCTTGTACCTCTACCATTAAAGGTCTCATCCCTTCAAGTGTAGCAGCTATAGCAGTCCCAGACAACTCTTCATCTTTATGTGATATCAATATTTCAGATGGATTCGATACCTCCCTAAGTCCACTTCCTTGCATTTCATATATTCCTAATTCTGCTGTAGAACCAAAGCGATTTTTATTAGCTCGAAGAATGCGATATACATGATTGCGATCTCCTTCAAATTGCAATACAGTATCTACCATATGCTCAAGCATTTTTGGACCAGCAATACTTCCATCTTTAGTAATATGACCAATAATTAAAACTGGAGTTCCCGTTTCTTTAGCAAACTTTGTTAACTCAGCAGTACACTCTTTAATCTGAGATACTGTACCAGCAGAAGATTCGATATAATCAGTATGTAAGGTTTGAATCGAGTCAATAATTAATACATCTGGCTGAATTTCTTCAATCTGTCTAAATATGTTTTGTGTATTTGTTTCTGTTAGAATATAACAGTTATCATTTATTGGATTAATTCTTTCTGCACGCATTTTAATCTGTTTCTGACTTTCCTCACCAGAAACATAAAGTGTTTTAAAAGGTAATTTTAGCGAAATTTGTAACAACAATGTACTTTTCCCAATACCAGGCTCTCCTCCCAACAACACCATAGATCCTGGAACAAGCCCCCCTCCTAAAACTCGATTAAGCTCTCCATCTAGAGTATTCATTCTTATCTCTTCCGTACTGTCAATCTCTCTTACTTTTAATGGCTTTGCAACTCTTTTAGTTCCAGACGAAGCTGCATTAGATGGCTTCCATCCAGTCTTCTCTTCTTTCTGTATTACTTCTTCTACCAATGTATTCCATTCTCTGCATGATGGGCACTGTCCCATCCATTTAGGCGTCTGTGCGCCACAGTTCTGACAGAAAAAAGCTGTTTTTACTTTAGCCATTTTTTTTATTTTATAAAACTACCTTTCAAATTTACAATTTAAAAACATAATAAAATGTAACTAAATCTAGCCATATTCTCAGACGAAACTTTCTAATCCTATATCTTAAATATTATAAACTAAATAAAACGCTAAGTACTAGAACTGATTAACACTACACTTCTTCAACATTCCTTCAACACTTCTTCAACATTCCTTCAACAAATAGCCTTCTATATGGAGCAATCATGGCGAAGTGTTGAAGAAGTGTTGAAGGATTTAGCTCTAATGCCTATGAATACAGGCTTTCACAAGCATTGCAATTTTACCTTAAAATGATTTTTTTTACACTAAAGTATTGTAATTTAAGTAGATGAGTTTTTTTTGGGGTAAAAAAAAGTGAGGTGTTTTTTATTTTGCTCTATACAACGTAGTAAGTAGAAAAAACATGACCTTTTAAAAAATACTTTCTAAAATCAAATAATAATAAAAAAAGTAAAACATACAACAAAGCATCTTAACTATCAATTAATTAGAATTTATATATTTACACCTGCATAAATTCTTATACAAAATGATACTCAAGAAATTTTTATTACTTATTATTATTTTTACTCCCCTTATATACACCAATGCTCAAGAAGCAAAAGAGACTTTACAATCTCATTCAGAAATAAGTGTTGGATTGTTATTTGTAGGTTATAGCTATGAAACACCAGTAGTAGATAAATTAACTGTAAAAGGAAATCTTGATTATCAAATAGGATTTGCCATCAATAGTGATTATATCAAGTACTTTTCTGCTTTTTCCCTAGGTATAGAACCAAGATATTATTACAATATAAATAATAGAATTAGAAAAGGTAAAAACACAAAAAACAACGCTGCTAATTTCTTCTCCTTTGAAGCTTCTTATCAACCTGATTTTCTAAAAACCTTTGACTATGAAGAATATCATGTGAAAGCAAAAGATAGTTACAATCTAGTGCCATCATGGAACATCAGAAGAAACATCAACAATTCCAACTTCACGTATGAAATAAAATTAGGGATAGGATTTTCAACAATATATTATGACGATTTGCCTAATGAAAAACTTACTTACCCTGCAATTAATGCTAAAATAAGCTACAATTTTTAAGTATGAAATAGTTGATTAACTATCTTTTCTTGTAGTAGATTGGTAGTCCAATAAAAGACAGAGCTCCAAATACTACAACGATTGCAGTCTGCGTTGTCCATAGAATCCAACCAAATGCTGTACCTGCCACTGCAGATACGTGATAAAGTAACAATAGTTGAGAGATTACTAAAGGAAAAGCACCAAAACCTCCATTAGTAAAAGAAACTGCAAAACTTCCGGCTACAAAAGCAGACATGACGATAGAGAAAGATAAACTACTCGTTTCTTCCAAGGCTAACATTCCAAAGTAAAATGTAGCAATATAACCGCCCCAAATAAGAATAGTAAAAAACAAAAACTGTTTGCGATATGGCATTTTAAAAGTACTATTCAGACCTTCTACAACCCCCTTTATTTTTTTCTTCAAAAAGAGGATAATCTTCCATTTCACATATTTCAAGAAATAAAAAGTAAAAGCAGATAAGGCAAGGAGTGCGATAACTAAATATACTATTTTTTCAACCGGGATATAGTGCAGTAAAAACTCTTTTAAAATATCATATTGTAATATCAATGCAGTAAAGACGCAAAGTAATAAACATACAAGATCAACAACTCGCTCTGAAACAATACTTCCAAAACTTTTATCAAAAGGGATATTTTCATATTTCTGCAACACCAAGGCACGAGATACTTCCCCTGAGCGAGGTACAGTTAAATTCATCAAATAACCAATAGAGATTGCCATAAAATTAGTAGTTATTGAAGAATTATACCCCATATATTTTAAAGCATACCTCCATCGATAAGCTCTTGCCCATAGGCTCAAAATAGAGAAGATTGAAGCGATGATTATATAATTATAATTTGCTCCTTTAAAATGGGCAACCATCTCTTCAATCTGCTCTGATGTAAACTTATTATAAGAGTAATAAACCAAAAAAACTCCCAACAAAAGTGGGAGTAATAAATTAGCTATTTTACCTATTCTTTTTTTCAAATATAATTTTAGCTTATAGTATTTGTTTCCTCATTTGGAAAAATAATAGAAGGCTTAAAAGTTTTAGCTTCTTCAAAATCAAGAATACCGTATGATATAATGATAATGA
Organism: Myroides injenensis M09-0166; assembly: GCF_000246945.1. Taxonomy (GTDB): domain Bacteria; phylum Bacteroidota; class Bacteroidia; order Flavobacteriales; family Flavobacteriaceae; genus Flavobacterium; species Flavobacterium injenense. The sequence continues at coordinate 85,380 of NZ_BAEX01000002.1, read as the reverse complement.
TATCACCTTTATGCACTTTACGGGCTGCAGGCCCATTTAAAGTAATTTCACCAGAGTTTCTAGGTCCTGGAATAGCATAGGTTTCAAAACGCTCACCGTTATTAATATTCACAATTGAAACTTTTTCACCTTCAATCATATTAGCCCCTTCTAATAAAGCTTCATCAATTGTAATACTACCTATGTAATGTAAGTCAGCACCTGTTACTTTTACACGGTGAATTTTTGATTTTACTACTTCAACTTGCATTTGTCGCTTGAGTTTTAGTTAAAAGATAAATTGTCAATTAATCGAACACCTTCAATATGAGCCACTAAGAAACCTCTATATCGATGACCTTCTTCTATCACCAAAGCAGGCTTTAATGTATCTTCGTCAGCTATTGTAAAATATTCGAGGTCAAAGTTAGAATTATTTTTAAATTCATTATCAACAAATTGGTTAACTTTTTCGATACCTTCCGTTAAAAATATTTCCTGTGCATTTTTCAAAACACTATATAAGAAAGTAGCTTTTTGTAAACCATCATGTGACACTCTTTCATTACGAGAACTCATTGCTAAACCGTCTTCTGCTCTATAAATAGGCACTCCTACAATATTCACAGGAATATGTTCTTTAGCTACCATTTTACGAATGATTTGCAACTGTTGGAAATCTTTCTCACCAAAATAAGCGTTTGTTGGCATTACTAATTCAAACAATTTTTTTACAATTGTACCAACGCCATCAAAATGTCCAGGCCTTTGTGCACCTTCCATTTCTTTATCTAGTCCATCAAAATCAAAAGATTGGGCTACTGTATTTCCACCATACATTTCGTCAACTGTCGGTGCAAAAATTACAATTTTTTCAGAAAGAGATTTAATTGTCTCTACATCTCTTTCTAACGTACGTGGATATTTTTGTAAATCATCAGCATTGTTAAACTGAGTTGGATTGACAAAAATGCTCACTACTGTACAATCATTATCATTTAAAGATTGTTGCATAAGGAATAGGTGACCATTGTGAATAGCCCCCATCGTAGGTACAAGACCTATAGCTTTATTGGCATCGCGAAATGTTTTTAAATACGCTTGCAATTCGGCTTTAGTACTAAAAAGAAACATCAGCTTCGTGTTTAAAATAATGGCAAAATTAGTTATTTAAGAAATAACTCCATAAAATTTCGTAAATTTGCATTGTTTATTTATTTCACACACAGAAATTAAAAATCAAGATGAAAGATAAGAGGATATTATACGTATCATCTGAAGTGGTACCTTATTTAGCAGAAAATGAAGTTTCTTTAATGTCTTATGACGCTCCAAAAATGATTAATGACCAAGGTGGGCAAATAAGAATTTTTATGCCAAGATATGGTAGTATAAACGAGAGAAGACACCAATTGCACGAAGTAATTAGATTATCGGGAATGAATCTTGTAGTCAATGATATGGATATGCCTTTAATCATAAAAGTTGCTTCTATTCCAAAAGAAAGAATTCAGGTTTACTTTATTGATAATGACGAGTACTTCAAACGTAAATCAACTTTTACAGATGAAGAAGGAAATCTATTTCCTGACAATGACGAACGCGCTATTTTCTTCACAAAAGGGGTAATAGAGACAGTTAAAAAATTAAATTGGGTTCCGGATGTAATTCACGTTCAGGGATGGATGGCTTCATTATTGCCAATTTATTTAAAAGAGTACTATAAAGATGAAGCTATTTTTGGAGATACAAAGGTTGTAACTTCAATCTTTGAAGAAGGCTTTGCAGGAACTTTAAGTCCAAATATGAAGGAAAAAGTAGCTTTTGATGAGTTACCAGAAGAGCTAATTACAGAGTTTGCCGTTCCAACTTATGAAAACATAATGATGAACGCAATTAGAAATTCTGATGGTGTAATTATTGCATCAGAGAACGTAAGTTCAAATTTAACAAAATTTATAGAATCTTCTGAAAAACCTTTTTTACCTTTCGTTCCTAAAGAAGATTTTGCTAAATTATACACAGAATTTTATCAAAAATTCTTCTAATCTATTGACAACCATTTTGTAATACATTACATGGATAAAAAAAATATCATCAGAGGATTATTCCTTGCTCTAGGATTTGTTGCATTACAATCATGCGATAAAGACTATACTGAAACAGGTAACGACATCATCGGAGGTGGAGACTATGACGTTCAATCTTATGTCGTTAAAGATTTAAAAGCCTACAATCAAGCTTATGGCCCAGTAGAAACTAGCAGATTACCTGAAGTATCGTTAGGTTCAATCAAAAATGGTGTTTTCGGAACAACGTCAAATAGTATCGCGCTAAACTTTGCTGATAATATTTCAAGTTTTGGTGAACTAAATGAAACTGCTGTTTTAGACTCTGTATATTTATACATTCCTTTTTACAATGTGGAATTAGAAAAGAAAGAAGAAAATATTAGTACATATAAGCTTAACAGTACCTATGGATCGGGTTCATTTGATTTAAAAGTTTACCAAAATGGTTATTTCTTAAGTAATGACAACCCTGTAGAAGGAGGTTCTAATAAATATTACAACAATAGCATTGCTAATTTTGAGTCAAACAAAGCATCAATTTTACTAAACGACAGCCCTAATAGCACTCAAAACACGAATGTTATTTTCAATAACAAAGGAATTAATATTTATAAAAAAGGAGAAAACGGCGAGACAACAGCTGACCTTAAGTCAACTCTTGCTCCTGGTTTTTGGATTGACTTAAATAAAGAATATTTTCAAAAATTCTTTGTAGAAAATAGAACTAAACTTGCAAGTACTGATTATTTTCAAGACATATTCAAAGGTCTTTTCTTACAAGCTTCACCAAATAACAGCAAAGGTGCTATCGGATTAATTAATCCTGCACAAAGTTATTTAAGAGCAACTTACTCACAAGATCAAAAAAGTAAAGATGCTGATGGCAAGGAAGTAACTACAAAAGTTAGAGGAGAGATTAAATTATCTCTTTTGTCTTTTGCAGTTTCTGGAGATTCAAATCTTGCTAATTCTAGTAACATTTTAGTAAACTTAATGAATACAAATGAAGATGACGTTTACAAACAAATGATTGCTAATCCTAATAAAACTAATGGTGATGACCAATTATACCTTAAAGGTGCAGAAGGTAGTGTAGCTGTTCTTGATTTATTTCAAAGTAATGATTTTGAAGAATTAAAAAAATTACGCGACCAAAAAGTTTTAATAAACGATGCATTCTTAACTGTTCATTTAGATCAAGAAGCAATGCAAGATGCGATTGCACCAGAAAGATTGTATTTATATAATTTTGATGATGGAACAAATATCGCAGACTTTTTAAGCGATTCAGGAACTACTAAACCAATCTTTGGAGGTAATTTAATTCCTGGTGACGACAAAGGAAAACAAGATAAATACTCATATACATTCAGAGTAAAAGATTTAATACAAAGCCTTATTAAAGGAAAAACTATTAAAAGTCCTAAACTAGCACTTACTGTTAGTAATAGTTACACAAATACAATAAAACAAACTAACTTCAAAACCCTACAAACCCCTATTACTAATCAGCCTACAGATGTTAAAACAATGTCTTCTGTATCAATCACATCTCCTCTAGGAGCAGTTATATACGGAAACACTGAAGCGGCTGGCAAAAAAAGAATGAAATTAGAGATATTTTATACTACTAAAAAATAACAAGAGAAGACTATGTGTGGAATTGTAGGATATATTGGACATAGAGATGCTTATCCAGTAATCATTAAAGGATTAACTAGATTAGAATACAGAGGATATGATAGTGCTGGTGTAGCTATTTTTGATGGCGACCAGATTAATATGTGCAAAACAAAAGGTAAGGTTGCTGACCTTGTCGAAAAAAGCACAGACGAAATAAAAGTTGGAACAGTAGGTATTGGACATACACGTTGGGCTACTCACGGAGTTCCTAACGACGTTAACTCTCACCCACACTTTTCTAATTCAGGAGAATTAGTATTGATACACAATGGTATCATCGAGAACTATGACTCTCTAAAACAAGAATTAATAAAAAGAGGTTATACTTTCAAATCAGATACTGATACTGAAGTATTAGTCAATCTTATTGAAGATGTACAAAAAACAGCAAATGTAAAGTTAGGTAAAGCTGTTCAAATTGCACTTAATCAAGTTGTAGGGGCTTACGCAATTGCCGTAATGGATATTAAAAAACCAAACGAAATCATTGCTGCCCGATTAGGAAGTCCTCTTGCAATTGGTATTGGTGAAAATGAGTATTTTATTACTTCAGATGCCTCACCATTTATTGAATATACAAATAATGCTATTTATTTAGAAGATGAAGAGATGGCAATTATTCGTTTACATAAACCTTTACGCATAAGAAAAATTAAAGATGACTCTTTAGTTGATCATTATGCTCAAGAATTGCAATTAAACCTAGAGCAAATAGAGAAAAATGGTTATGACCATTTCATGCTTAAAGAAATTCATGAACAACCAGAAGTAATTAAAGACACATTTAGAGGGCGTCTATTAGCTGATCAAGGGCTAATAAGAATGGCTGGGATTGAAGATAATATTGATAAATTCCTAAATGCTAAACGCATAATTATTGTTGCTTGTGGTACTTCATGGCATGCTGGACTAGTTGCTGAATATGTGATAGAAGAATTAACACGTATCCCAGTAGAAGTAGAATATGCATCAGAATTTAGATACAGAAATCCAATTATAACTTCTAATGATGTCATTATTGCGATCTCACAATCTGGAGAGACTGCAGATACACTAGCAGCTATAAAATTAGCAAAAGAAAAAGGAGCATTTGTATTTGGGGTATGTAATGTTGTAGGGTCTTCTATTTCTAGAGAAACACACGCAGGAGCTTATACACATGCAGGACCAGAAATTGGTGTTGCATCTACTAAAGCTTTCACGACGCAAATCACAGTTCTTACATTAATAGCATTAAGAATAGCTAAAGCAAAAGGAACTCTTGCTAATTCTGAGTATTTGAAATATTTACATGAATTAGAATTAATTCCAGAACGTGTACAAGAAGCTTTAACCCAAAATGAGGAAATTCTAAAGATATCAGAAGTTTATAAAAATGCGACCAACTGTTTATATCTAGGAAGAGGATATAACTATCCAGTTGCATTAGAAGGAGCTTTAAAATTAAAAGAGATCTCTTATATTCATGCTGAAGGCTACCCAGCTGCAGAGATGAAACATGGCCCAATTGCTTTAATTGATGAACACATGCCAGTGATTGTAATTGCTCCAGATCAGGAACATTACGATAAGGTAGTAAGTAATATTCAAGAAATTAAAGCGAGAAATGGTAAAATTATCGCTGTAGTAACAAAAGGAGATAAACAAGTAAGAGAACTTGCTGACCACGTAATTGAGGTACCAGGAATCTCAGAAGCTTTGACTCCAATAATAACGACAATCCCTTTACAGTTACTGTCTTACCACATAGCTGTATTAAGAAACTGCAATGTCGATCAACCTCGTAATTTAGCGAAGTCGGTTACTGTAGAATAGCATAAAAAATGCGGACCAAATAGTGGTTCGCATTTTTTATATAAAATAAAATTTCAATCTTTTTAATATTAAGAGAAAAAACCTATCTTTGCACTCTGAAAAAGTAGATTTTTTCATTAAACGTAAATAGCTGTTAAATAAATACATAAGCAATGTCTAAAGTTACAGGAAAAGTTGCGCAAGTTATCGGACCAGTAGTTGATGTAGTTTTCAACTCTGAAAATGCCGAACTTCCAAGAATTTATGATTCATTAGAAATCACCAAACCAGATGGTTCTAAATTAGTACTTGAAGTACAATCACACATTGGAGAAGATACAGTTCGTACAATTTCAATGGACTCAACAGACGGATTAAGTAGAGGTTACGATGTAATTGCTACTGGATCTCCTATCCAAGTCCCTGTAGGGAAAGAAGTATTTGGTAGATTGTTTAATGTAGTTGGTGACGCTATTGATGGTCTAGGAAACTTACCTAAAGAAGGTAAAGATGGTTTACCTATCCACCGTCCAGCTCCAAAATTTGAAGATTTATCAACTGCTACTGAAGTTCTATTCACTGGTATTAAAGTAATTGACCTTATTGAGCCATATGCAAAAGGTGGTAAAATTGGTTTATTCGGTGGTGCTGGAGTTGGAAAAACAGTATTGATTCAAGAACTTATTAATAATATCGCTAAAGGACACGGAGGACTTTCAGTATTTGCTGGAGTTGGAGAGCGTACTCGTGAAGGGAACGACTTACTACGTGAGATGTTAGAGTCAGGTATTATTAAATACGGTGAAGATTTCATGCACTCTATGGAAAATGGAGGATGGGATTTATCTAAAGTAGATAGACCTGGAATGAAAGAATCAAAAGCAACATTCGTTTTCGGACAGATGAATGAGCCACCAGGAGCACGTGCTCGTGTAGCTTTATCAGGTTTAACTATTGCTGAATTCTTCCGTGATGGTGCTGGTGATGACCAAGGAAAAGACGTACTTTTCTTCGTAGACAATATCTTCCGTTTTACACAAGCTGGTTCTGAGGTTTCTGCTTTATTAGGTCGTATGCCTTCTGCAGTAGGATACCAACCAACATTAGCTACTGAAATGGGGGCAATGCAAGAGCGTATTACTTCAACTAAAAAAGGTTCTATTACATCTGTACAGGCGGTTTACGTACCTGCGGATGACTTAACAGACCCTGCTCCTGCTACAACTTTTGCTCACTTAGATGCTACAACTGTATTATCTCGTAAAATTGCTGAGTTAGGTATTTATCCAGCTGTTGACCCATTAGATTCAACATCTCGTATCTTAACACCAGAAATTTTAGGTAAAGATCATTATGCTTGTGCTCAAAGAGTAAAAGAAATTTTACAAAAATATAAACAATTACAAGATATCATTGCGATTCTAGGTATGGAAGAGTTATCTGAAGAAGATAAACTAGCTGTACACAGAGCTCGTCGTGTTCAACGTTTCTTATCTCAACCATTCCACGTTGCTGAGCAATTTACAGGTATTCCTGGAGTATTAGTTGATATTAAAGATACAATCAAAGGATTTAACATGATTATTGATGGTAAATTAGATCATTTACCAGAAGCAGCTTTCAACTTAAAAGGTTCAATCGAAGAAGCGATTGCAGCTGGAGAGAAAATGCTTGCTGAAGTTTAATAATCACTTAATATAAATCAATATGAAATTAGAAATAGTATCACCTGAAGCTACTTTATTTAGTGGAGAGGTTACAACAGTATCTGTTCCAGGTATTAAAGGTGAGTTTCAAATGCTGAACAACCACGCACCTATTGTTTCAATTTTAACAAAGGGGGATGTAAAGTTTACAGGAACTAACATTACTATTGAAGAAGCATTTAATTCAAAATTTCAACAAATTGGTAAAGACACTTTTCATTTACCAATAAATGCAGGGGTTATTGAACTAAATGACAATAAGATTATTATATTAGCTAACTAAGTTTAGCTTTTAAATATACAAAAAGCCGATTCTTACGAATCGGCTTTTTTTGTTCTATATATCTCGATATCACACAAAGACAAAGATATCTACACTTTTGTTACAAAACTCTTTAAAAACCTATCTAAAATAACGCTAAAGCTATTCTTACAAGCTTACAAAAGAATATATGAATCAATTTTAGAAACCAGGTACAATTACACTCTAGTTAACTTACCTACTTTAGCTGTTTTTTGAGAATACTAATATTGTTCGCCAAGATGACGTATTTGAAGTCTTATAGAATTACTAAAAATATAATGCTTAAAAATCAGTCAATACAGACTTTATTCTTAATAAAAACTTTTTGAGATTACTATGATAGTGTTTTACACTTCTCAATTCTAAAACTTGACCTTTTCTATACAGATTAACCAAACTGTATGCATAAACACAACTTTTGAGATTGATATATTAATTCTCCAATTCTACTAAGAAATACTATAAAATAAAAAAAGCTAGACAGAAATGTCTAGCTTTCTGCTCCCCCTCTTGGGCTCGAACCAAGGACCCTCTGATTAACAGTCAGATGCTCTAACCAACTGAGCTAAGGAGGAAGGTGTGTTACCTTTATTGCGTTGCAAATATAGAATGTTTTTTCATTTCTTGCAAACAAAAATCACAAAAAAAACATTCTATAAATTATACTTCATTTTTCAGTGTTGGCAGACCTAATCGGTAATGAGTTGCTATCAAACGAATTACAAACACTGCTATAGCAGTACTGACCTGAACAATTACATCGTCTAAACCTAAAAAATCTAAAAAATAATAGATAAACACTCCAAATATACATGCGAGAGCATACCATTCCTGTCTAAAAATAGCTGGAATTTCATTAATAAGTATATCACGTATCATCCCTCCTACCACTCCGGTAATTGTTGCCATAATAATAACTACCCAAAAAGGATAGCCTAAAGCAATTGTTTTCTCTGTTCCTACCACTACAAATAAACCTAGACCAATACTATCAAACCACAAGAAAGTATTATTTAATCTCACTAATTGTTTACTAAACATAATAACAGAGAACAAAGCTAATACTGTACACCAAATATATACACTTGAAAGCATCCAGAAAGGAGTTTCACTTAATAATAAATCTCTTAATGTACCTCCTCCAGTAGCTGTCACAAATCCTACTACAAAAGCCCCAAACCAGTCAACACTTTTTGCGGATGCCATGCGGATACCAGAAATAGCGAAAGCACAAGTTCCTAAAAACTCAATGATATCAACAAAGCTAATTGAAGACCAGAAATCTATAAATGTATCAATCATAATAAGATGATTCTAAAGAGTAGTTCAAATTTAAAGAAAAAAAGATTAGTTAATTACAACAGACTTTTTATTCACAAAAGACAGTAATCCTTCATCTGACATCTCTCTTCCAATACCAGAATACTTATTTCCTCCAAAAGGCACGCTAGGATCAGAAATAACCATATCATTTATAAATATAGCCCCTTCATCAAAATCGTGAATTTTAGATTTTAAGAAATCAACATCTTTTCCAAACATTGCCACGCCAAGACCAAAATGTGAATTATTACTTAATTCAATCGCTTCGTCAAAAGTATTGAATCCAACTACTACTGCTAATGGGCCAAATGTTTCTTGCTGAAACGCAGGCATAGTTTCGGTAACATCTGTTAATAAAGTTGGCTCAAACCATTCACCTTCTCGTTTGCCTCCAAAAACAATCTTAGCTCCCATTGCTACTGAATCATTCATTATCTTCTCTAATTCTATCGCTAAATCTTCTCTAGCCATCAATCCAATCTCAGTAGCATAATCCATAAGATTACCTCTTTGATATTGTTTAGCTCCTTCAGCGAACTTCTTAATAAACTCTTCTTTAATAGAATTGTGTACTAAAAAACGTTTTCCGGCAATACAACTTTGCCCAGTATTCTGGAAACGTGCATTTAAAGCTAAAGGAACAATCTTGTCAAGATCAACATCGTCATTAATAATAAATGCATTACTACCTCCTAACTCTAAAACAACAGGCTTAATCAAAGAACCTGCAATACTTGCCACAGAACTACCAGCAGGTTCACTACCTGTCAGAGATACTCCCTTAATAATTGGATCTGCTACTACCTCGTCAACCTCTTTACCAGGGACAGAAATATTAAAATATACCTTAGGAAATCCATCTACTAAAAAACATTCTTCTAAAGCTTGTGCTGATAATGGAACATTACTTGCATGCTTCAGAACAACAGTATTCCCAGCTAGAATAGTCGGCACTGCAAATCTAAATACTTGCCAAAAAGGATAATTCCAAGGCATTACTCCTAAAATAACACCTAGTGGATCATTAACCGTAAAAACCTCACTCCAATGTGTTTTAATGGTTCTTCCCTTTAAAATACGTTCTCCATTATCAATATAATAATCAATTAATTTAGCTGATTTCTCAATTTCTGCAACAGATTGTTTAATTGGTTTATTCATATCTTTCGTCATCAACTCTCCATAAGCTATCTTGTTTACTAATAACTTATCGCGTAGTCCTTTTAAATAAGCAATACGTGTAGTTAAATCCTCTTTCTTCCACTGTTTAAAAACAGTATTTGCCTCTACTAATATTTGTTTAACTTCTGCTTTCATAAAATATAGTTTTAACTATTTATATAAATTATAATCTTAAAAATCTAACTTCTAAATACTTGTACCTCATCTAATAATAAACTAACTTAGTACAATGTAAATCACAAGTTATGAAAAGAAATACAACTATTCTACTTTTAGGAATAGCATTACTCGCTTTATCAATAATTTTATATTCAATTGATATTTTGAATGCTCAAACCGCTTATTTCATTATCACAATTTCTTTTGTAATGATAATAAGTCCTTTAGTGATATATTTGTTTAACAAACTAGGCTAAATAGCTATATTTGTACAAAACAATTCAAAATGAATAATAATTTAAAGTTACTATTTTTAGGTTTAATAATATTTGCCCTTTCATTAATATTACGTCTACAACATATTATTAATGAAATGATAAGCAATATTATAATAGTGATTTCACTTGTAATCATTATAATACCACTATACAGATTAGTCTTCAAAAAATTATCAAAATAAAAAAGCCAGTATAGTGATATACTGGCTTTTTGTTTACTTTTTATTATTTCTTCGTAAGAACTTTTTCTAAATTCTCTAGCATAACATTTGTCATACTAGCTAGATCATATTTATGTTTCCAGCCCCAATCTTTTTGAGCCGCTGAATCATCAATACTTGCTGGCCAACTATCAGCAATAGCCTGTCTAAAATCAGGATTATACTCGATAGTAAAATCAGGGATATGTTTCTTTATTTCTGCATATATTTCTTCTGGTGTAAATGATATTCCACCTAAATTGTATGAAGAACGGATTTTTACATCTTCTTTATCTGCTTGCATTATACCAACTGTAGCATTTAAAGCATCATCCATATACATCATTGGTAAAGCAGATTTTTCAGATAAGAAACAATTATAATGTTTATCCTCAATAGCTTTATAGAAAATATCTACTGCATAATCTGTTGTTCCACCTCCTGGAGGAGTTGTCCATGAAATTAAACCTGGATAACGTATACTTCTAACATCAACACCAAATTTATTGAAGTAATATTCGCACCAACGTTCACCAGTTTGTTTAGATATACCATAAACTGTACTAGGTTCCATTACTGTATACTGTGGTGTATTTACTCTAGGAGTTGTAGGTCCAAATACAGCTATAGATGATGGCCAAAATATTTTCTTAATCTTACCTTCTTTAGCTAAATTTAAAACATGAAATAATGAATTCATATTCAAATCCCATGCAAAAGCAGGGTTCTTCTCTGCAGTCGCAGACAATAATGCTGCCATCAGATAAACTTCGTCAATATTGTATTTATCAACAACTTTTGATACTGCATCAAAGTCCATTGCATTCAATATTTCAAAAGGTCCAGAAGTCATTAATGCTTCATTACCTTCACGAACATCGGAAGCAATAACATTGTCATTACCGTAAATACCTCTCAATTTCAACGTAAGCTCTGACCCAATTTGTCCGCAAGCCCCTATTATTAGAATTTTGGTTCCCATTAGAATAGTATATTATAATATTTTACAAATATAATCTAATGACTATAACTAATCAATTTATCACTTATTTCTTACATAAACTTTTTCATTTATAGCTTGCTCCTTTTAAGCAGGTCTTTATTAAAAGCAATTATAACAACAATCTAGAATCACGTTTACAGATTATATCACAGAACTTTGTAAATTTGGAACATATTTACAGATACATGAAAACGACCTTCAAATTTATAAGACAATCTTTTATTGTACTTCTCCTATTTGTGTCATGCAAGGATGAAGATAAACTGAGACAAGTAGAAACTGAGAAGTTGACAATGCACAATGACAGTGTGTTCAATTACTTAGAGAACAATTGGTCTTTCAAATTTCCAGGTGTTACTGCTGATTTAAATAGTCTATTAGAAGATTGGAAGCCATGGAATGATTTTAAACAAGAAATGGAACTTAAGCCAATGACTTCTATTTCTGCTTATCAAAAAAAGATAGATTTATTAGATACAAAAATACAATCTATCATTTACACAAAATTTCCACAAGAATTAAATACTCGTGACATAAAAGCAAGAATTACAGTACTACAAAATTCTATAAAGAATCTCCAGATGTTTCTATATCTAGAGCCAATTGATATTCCTAAGATAGAAACACATATAGAAGAAGTAAAGAAAAATTTGACAATTCTTATTGATAAAATGGAAGAGATAGTTGTAAAGAACCACTTACCTACTGAAGTAGGAGAAGAAGAAATGTTACAATTACTTGATACAACAAGAATGGCTAATCCAGAAAATAAATAAGAATAAACTAAGATATGGATATCAAACAACTCTATCGCGAATCAACAAAGACATCACAACTTTTAAAGGATCTTAATGAACGAGGAAGAAAAATCGAGTTAAAAGGTTTAATAGGTTCTTCTGTCTCTTTCCAAATAGAAGCTCTATTTCATTCTACTGAAGTTCCTTTCTTATTAATCTTTAACGATAAAGAAGAGGCAGCTTATTACCTAAATGATCTAGAAACCTTAGTTAATAAGGAAGATGTTTTATTCTATCCAAGTTCATATCGTAGACCTTACCAAATAGAAGAAACCGACAACGCTAATATTTTATTAAGAGCAGAAGTGCTTAATAGAATAAGCTCAAGGAAAAAACCTGCTATAATAGTAACCTATGCAGAAGCTATTTTTGAAAAAGTAGTTACTAAAAAAGTATTAGAAAAAAACACTCTTAAAGTTAATGTAGGCGACCGTCTAAATATTGAGTTTATCAATGAAACGCTTTTTGAATATAACTTCAAACGCGTTGACTTTGTTGCTGAGCCAGGGGAATTTGCTGTTCGCGGGGGGATTGTTGACGTATTCTCTTTTTCAAACGATGAGCCATACCGAATTGAATTCTTTGGGGAGGAAATAGATAGTATACGTACTTTTGATGTGGAAACACAGCTTTCTATAGACAAGAAAAAGAAAATAACTATTATTCCAAATATGGAGAATAAGCATTCTACAGAGTCAAGAGAAAGCTTTTTAGATTATATATCTTCTAACACATTGATATTTGCTCAAAACTCCTCGATTACTATTGATGCACTAGATAGACTGTATGAGAAGGCAATTGCTATATATGACAAATTAAATAAAAATCTAGCGCACAAAGATCCCTCTGAGATGTTTATGAATGGAGCAAACTTCTTAAACAAAATTGAGCTATTCAACTATATTGAATTAGATGATACTAAATTAATTCAGACCACTAGCAATTATGAGTACCACATAAAACCTCAGCCCTCATTTAATAAGCAGTTTGATTTATTAGTCCGAAACCTAAATGAAAATACTGATAATGGTATTCAAAACTTTTTATTCTGTGCTAACGACAACCAAGCTAAGCGATTTAAAGACATCTTTGAGACATTAAAAGACGAGAATCAACACAATGTTGTTGAATCATATAAAACTATCGTAAAACCGATTTATGAAGGTTTTATCGATGAAGAATTACAAATAGCTTGTTACACTGACCATCAAATATTTGAACGTTATCACAAGTTCAATATTAAAAACGGCTACAACAAGAAACAAACTATAACACTAAAAGAACTTAATTCACTTTCAGTGGGTGACTATGTAACACATATTGATCATGGTATTGGTAAATTTGGTGGATTACAAAAAATACAAGTAGAAGGCAAAACACAAGAAGCTATAAAACTTGTATATGCTGACAACGATATCGTCTACGTAAGTATTCACTCTTTACATAAAATTGCAAAATTCAACGGTAAAGATGGAGCACCTCCCAAAATTCACAAACTTGGCTCAAATGCTTGGAAAAACTTAAAGAATAAAACGAAAGCAAGAGTAAAAAACATTGCCTTCAACTTAATTCAATTATATGCTAAGCGAAAATTAAAAAAAGGGTTTCAATGTGTACCTGATAGTTACCTTCAACATGAATTAGAAAGTTCTTTTATCTATGAAGATACACCAGATCAATTCAAGGCTACCCAAGAAGTAAAACAGGATATGGAAAGTGAGCGTCCTATGGACAGGTTGGTCTGTGGTGATGTAGGTTTTGGTAAAACGGAAGTAGCCATTAGAGCGGCTTTTAAAATGGTAGACAATGGTAAACAAGTTGCTATTCTAGTTCCAACAACAATATTAGCTTTTCAACATTACAAAACATTTACAGAACGTCTGAAAGATATGCCTGTAAGTGTAAATTATTTGAATCGCTTTCGCACTACAAAACAGAAAAATGAAATTCTAAAAGACTTAGAAGAAGGAAAAATAGACATCATAATAGGTACGCATCAACTAGTAAATAAAAGTGTAGTATTTAAAGATTTAGGCTTACTAATTATTGATGAAGAACAAAAGTTTGGTGTCGCAGTAAAAGATAAGCTAAAAACAATTTCAGAGAATGTTGATACGTTAACGCTAACTGCTACCCCAATACCTAGAACATTGCAGTTCTCTTTAATGGCTGCTAGAGATTTATCAGTGATTACGACTCCTCCTCCAAATAGGTATCCAATTGAGACAAGCGTTATAAGCTTTAATGAAGAAATTATCAGAGATGCTATATCATATGAAATAGAACGTGGTGGACAAATCTACTTTATACATAATCGAATTGAGAATATTCGAGAAGTAGCAGGAATGATTCAACGTTTAGTGCCAGATGCAAAAGTTGGTATTGGACATGGACAAATGGAAGGTAAAAAACTTGAAGAACTAATGCTTTCTTTTATGAATGGCGCTTTTGATGTATTAGTTGCTACTACAATTGTGGAAAGTGGTCTGGATGTACCAAATGCAAATACGATTATTATTAACAATGCTAATAATTTTGGATTATCAGACTTACATCAAATGAGAGGTCGTGTTGGAAGAAGTAACAAAAAAGCCTTCTGTTATTTTATCTGTCCTCCTTATTCAGCAATGACAGAAGACGCTCGTAAAAGAATTCAAGCTTTAGAACAATTTAGTGATCTTGGTAGTGGATTTAATATTGCGATGAAAGACCTTGAGATTAGAGGTGCAGGAGATATCTTAGGAGGAGAACAAAGTGGTTTCATCAACGAAATAGGATTCGAAACTTATCAAAAGATTATGCAAGAAGCTATTGAAGAACTTAAACAGAATGAATTTAAAGATTTATATGCGGAAGAAAATTCTGATGAAAACAAAGTCTTCGTAAAAGATACACAAGTCGATACTGATTTTGAAATTTTATTCCCAGATGAGTACATCAACAATATTACTGAACGCCTTAATCTCTATAATGAATTAAGTAATATTCCTTCTGAAGAAGTTTTAAAAGAATACGAGCAACGACTAATAGACCGTTTTGGTCCTCTACCTAGACAGGCAATTGCTCTTTTAGATAGCATCCGTATCAAATGGCATGCATCTAACATGGGAATAGAAAAAGTAGTTCTAAAACAAGGAAAGATGATATGTTACTTCTTAGGAGATCAGGGCTCAGAGTTCTATCAATCTCCTAAATTTAGAAAGTCAATGACCTTTGTTCAGCAACATGCTAATATTTGTAAACTCAAAGAAAAACAAACTAAACAAGGGTTGCGCTTATTATTAACATTTGAACATGTAAAATCAATAAAACAAGCTCTTGAGTATATTGAATTATTAGATAAATAAAAATGGAAAAGGCTATCGAAATCGATAGCCTTTTCTATTTTCTGACATGACAATATTCTAATATCCGAATAAGTCTTCTAAAGTCAGCTCTTTAATTTCTCCAAGTTTTTTAACAGCTTCCCAATCTAGATTATCTTTCTTACCTAGTAGTCCAAAGTTATATTTTTTACCTTTTACATGTTTATCAAAGAAATTCACTAAATCACTCATATTCATATTTTCTACTTGAGTATAGATATCTTTATTGATGTCGTAATCAATTCCTTTTTCTTGTAAACTTAACCAATAAGAGAATATCTGCGCTTTAGTATATCGCTGTGTTGCGATACTTTTAAGTACAGATCTCTTAGCATTTTGAAATTGGCTTTCTGCTTGTGGCATATCATTCATTAATTCCATCATAGCATCTACCGCTTGAGGTAACTTGTTTGCTTGAGTCCCTACGTAAGCCATTACATAATTATATTTATCAGCTTTACTCGCATTTAAATAATAAGCATATGCAGAATAAGCTAAAGATTTAGATTCACGTATTTCTTGGAATACAACTGATGCCATTCCACCTCCAAAATAATTATTAAATACTCTAGAAGTAGCTAATAAATCTTTATTAAACTTATCTTCTCTTCCTTTGTAAGAAATTTCAGCTTGAACCATATCGTATGGAGCAAAATATAAAGTTCCGTCTGTTGCAGGCTCAGGATAAACTCTTGCTGCTGGAACTTTTTTACCTTTACCTAAGTTGTGATCTTTTTCTATTGCTTTTTTAGCAGTAGCTAAATCATTTCCGTAATAGAATACATCTTGATCATAGTCAAAAAAGGTATGAACTAGTCCTACTAACTCTTCTGGTTTAATAGATTTTAATTCTTTTTCACTCAGAATATCTTTAAATCTACTTAATTCACCACCTGAAGTCACATAACTATCTAAAGCTCTTTGAATTCCACCTTTACTAGATTTAGCATCAAAGCGTGCTTTAAGAATTTGATCAATCATATTGTTATAAGCCTCAGTATCCGCTTTAGCGTTAGTAACTAAATGCTCTAACAATTTTAACCCTGCTGGGATATTTTCTTTTAATCCACTGATTGATATGTAAGTTTTGTCATTACTTGTGCTTAAACTATACTCAACTCCCAATTTGTAAAACTCTTTCTTAATATCAGCTGCAGAATATTTATTTGTTCCTAAATAATCTAAGTAACTAATTGCTAACGAAAGTTTTTTATCATTATCAGAACCAATTGGAGTAATAAAGTTTACTGTTGCTAAATCGTTTGTTTTATTCTCGATAGAGTACAATATACTTTTACCTTTTCCTATTTTTTCTTTTTTAATTGCTTTATTAAAGTCAACAAATACAGGTTGAATCTCTTTTACTTCTATTCCTTTAAATTTAGCATAGAATTCAGATTCACTATCTCTATTTAAATCAATAGGTGTAATACCAGGGTTCTCCACTCTTACAAGATCCTTATTCTCACCTTGACGTTTGTAAACAATTGCATAGTTATCTTTATAATTTTTATTTACAAAGTCTACTAACTCTTGTTTAGTGATTTTAGACATTTCATCTAAGTCAGATACTGTTTCTTCCCATGTTCTTCCTTGAATAAAAGCTTGATACATCTCACTTGCAATAGCATCATTATTTTCTAAAGCTTGCATAGAACTTTTACGGAAGTCATTAACAACAGCTTCTAATAACCATTCGTCAAATTCTCCTTTTTTAATTTTTTCAAGTTCTCCTAATAAGATATCTCTAGACTCTTCTAAAGTTTGTCCTTCATTCGGCATAGCCATAAACTCATGTACAGAATAATCTTTCATTACTTGAGAAGAACTTCTAGCATATAACAATCTTTGTTTCTGATTAATATCTAAGTCAATCAAACCAGCTTGCCCATTGCTAAGAATCATATCTACTAAAGTTAGATATAGAGCATCTTTAGTTTTTGCACCTCCTAGACGGAAACCTATCTCTACTCTTTCACTTTGTGGACTAAATATTTCTTTTTCTTGAATTTTAGTCAATGGTTGTTCCTTAGCTACATACTCAAATGGTTGAGGAGCTTTCTTCATTGAACCAAAATAAGCATTCACTAATTTAATAGTAGGTTCAAATTCTAAATCCCCCACTAGTACCACAGCCATATTATTTGGAACATAATATTGGTTGAAGTAATTATGAATTGCCTCCATTGATGGATTTTTCAAATGCTCAGAAGTACCAATAGTAGTTTGCGTTCCATAATGAGAAGCAGGGAAAAGCATTGCCATCATTGCCTCATTAGTTGCCCAATAGTCATTATCTTGACCTCTATTAAACTCTTCATAAACAGCCTCTAGCTCAGTATGGAATAATCTTAATACAAGTTCAGAGAAACGCTCACTTTCTACAATTAAAAATTTCTCAATTTCATTTGAAGGAATTTGATTGTGATAAACTGTTTCATCAAACCAAGTATGAGCATTTGTTCCTGAAGCACCTATTGATGCAACTGCTTTATCATACTCATTTGCTACTGCATATTTAGATGCTTCTTTTGATATAGCATCTATTTTTTTGTAAAGTTCTTTTTTCTTTTCTGGGTCAGTTTCTGCTTTATGCTGCTCATATAAATCAGAAATTTGTTTTAAATAAGCTTTTTCAGTTTCCCAATTAACGGTTCCTAATTTAGAAGTCCCTTTAAAAACCATGTGCTCTAAGTAGTGCGCCAAACCTGTATTATCTTCAGGATCGTTATTAGAACCTGTACGTACTGGAATATAAGTTTGAATACGAGGCTCATCATGATTTTGAGCTAAGTAAACTTTTAATCCATTATTCAATGTATAAATTCTTGCTTTGGCAGGATCATTTTCTACATATTCATATGTAAATCCATTGCTATCTTTCTTGGTAACTGTCTTATACTGAGCAAATGTAGGTAAGCTCATTGAAAATAGAAGACCAAAAAGTAAATACCTTTTTTTCATAAGTCTCAATGTTATAGTGAGTAATTTTCAAAGCTAAAAATAATTTTTACAATCTATTATTAAAAATGAATCTAAATTCAATAAAAAAGCGAACTTTCAAATTGAAAGTTCGCTTTTAAATAAAATATGCTATTATTCTCTACTATTCTTTAATATCAATAGCCTCAATGATAGGTGTACCAATATTACCATTAGGTGCCTCAATTCTCAAAATACTAGCAATTGTAGGTGCTATATCCGTCATATGAGTTTCGCGTAAAGTATTTCCTTGTTTTACACCCCACCCCATAAATATTGCAGGAATATGCGCGTCATAAGACCCCCATGTTCCATGAGTAGTTCCTTTTCCATCTTTACGTCCACTATACCATTGTGGCTCTAAAATATACTGAATTACCCCACTTCTTTTAATATTATAACCATTGACAATACGCTCACGTATTTTTAGAGGAATGCTAGATAGCGCAGCTTTATCCATATCAGTAACAAAAGCAATACCTTCTATCTTTTTCATTTCTTTCACTATCAATTCTCTAATATCTTCTTCGTCTAGATCCTTCTCTGCTATTAAAGTATTATTTAAGTGTACTTGATAATTTGTCAAGCTTTTTATAATGTCTTTCTCTTTGAACTTTTTCTCTAGCTTATTGTTCAATTCTTCTTTAGCACTTAGCGTACTAAAGTAACCTGAATTACCTTTTTGATCAGCAAAATATTTAGGATTATGTGCTGCTCCGTGATCTGCAGTTAAAAAGAAAGTATAATTTCCTTTTCCAACCTTTTCATCTAAGTAAGCTAAAAATGCTCCTAAATCACGGTCTAATCTTAAATAAGTATCTTCAATTTCTACTGAGTTAATTGCAAATTGATGACCTACATAATCTGTAGAAGATAAACTAACAGCTAAAAAGTCAGTAACTCCTGCAGGATTTTTACCTAATTGCTCACTCTCAATAGCTTCTTTAGCAAAATCTAACGTTAAACTATTTCCAAAAGGAGTAGCTTTAATTAAATCATAGCCATTCTCTTTTTTCAATTTTACTAAATCTCTTGGGAATACTGGTTTGTCTTCACCTTTATATGTTTCTTCGTAGTCATTATCATCAGCAGTACTTAATACATAAGTATCAATTGGAAATAATGTTTTCCATCCTTGTTTGAAATAATCATCAGCTACTTTTTTCTTATTAAATGATTTTACCCATTTAGGTAAGTCATTCATATAAAAAGTACTTGTAATCCAATTTCCAGTTTCACCATCAAACCAATATGCAGCGTTAGCAAAATGCCCAGCAGGTAAAATTCCACCTCTATCTTTAATAGCAATACCAATTACTTTTGATTGAAAATTTGTAGCTAAGCGCAACTGATCTGTTACAGTAGATACCAATAAATTCTTTGGTGATTGCTTTCCAATTTTTCCAGCACCGCCACCTACTCCTACAACATCATCATCCTGTGTACAATACATGCTTTCACCTGTTGCTTGAATGATAAAATCATTTCCAGCAATCCCATGAACAGCAGGAACACTTCCTGTATATATAGTACTATGTCCAATTGCAGTATAAGTTGGAATATAGTCAATTAACGTATTATCACTAGAAAAACCTTCATTCAATAATCTTTTAAATCCAGTATCTGAATAACGATCGTAGTAGCGATATAAATAGTCCCATCTCATTTGGTCAACGACTACTCCTACAACTAATTTTGGCTTTGGCAAGCTCTCAGTTGCAAAAATTGAAATAGAAAATAAGCAGCAAGCTGCTAATAACATGTTTGTTTTAAATTTCATTGTAAGTTGTTTAGTTGATTGATTAGTAATAAATCTTTCGTGAATTATTTACAAATCTATTAAACTATGATTGTCTACAAAAAAATTTACCCGCTAAATCCAAACATTAACACTAATATAATTTTCAAAAAACCTTTAATTAACCCAAAATAATCAATGAGGTCCTCTTGACTTTTGTAAAATAAAGAAGAGGTATAGAAATTTCAGAAAACTAAAAAGCCGAGATGGCTTCGATCCTTATTAATCTTAAGCAGCAAAAACAATTCCCACCAATTTTATCTATCTTTGAGAATAGACTATAACACACAATTATGAATATGAAGGATATAAAAGTAGTTGCATTCGATGCAGATGATACGCTGTGGGTAAATGAACCTTTTTTTAATGAAGCAGAACAACAGTTTTGTATTTTACTTGAAGATTACCTAACTCATCAAAGTATATCTCAAATACTATTTAAAACACAAATTGACAATCTCCCCCTTTATGGCTATGGTATTAAAGGTTTTACTCTATCAATGATAGAAGCAGCTCATACAATATCAAGAGGCACTGCAAGCATAAAAATAATTGACAAAATCACTAAGATTGGAAAAGAACTTCTCACAAAACCAGTAGAATTAATTGATGATGTAGAAGAAATTTTAAAAGAATTACAGAATAAATATAAGTTAGTTGTCGCTACTAAAGGTGATTTAAAAGACCAACACAGAAAGCTTACCAAATCTGGACTAGGTCCTTACTTCCATCATATTGAAGTAATGACTGACAAAGAAGAGATAGATTATCAGAAACTTTTAAAGCGATTAGATGTTAATCCTGAAGAATTTATCATGATTGGTAACTCTTTGCGTTCGGATGTTCTACCTGTGCTAGAATTAGGAGGACATGCTGTACATGTACCATTTCACACAACTTGGTTACACGAGCATATAGAACATCCAATCATTCACGACAACTTTAAATCAGTTAAGAAACTATCAGAAGTAAAAGATTTATTACTCTAAATCTTCCTATCTTATAAAATATAAACGGGTGATTAAGTTAACTTAATCACCCGTTTATATTTAGTAGATTTTCTTTTTCTAGCAATGCTTATCTATTAAAATCGATAGCCCAAAAATACGTTGAAACTCTCGTTATAGATTTTGAAATCATTGGCTCCAGTATTTTCTTCTACTCCAAAGGTATTAGAGTTGTCAAAAATAGATGCAAACCCTCTTGAATATTGAGCTCCTACAATTAATCCAAACTTGAATTGATATTCTAATCCAGCTACAATACCATAATCCATCTTCTGCAAATATTTGCTATCTTCTTGATCATCCTCTGTAGTACCAAATATTCCGTGATCTTTATATTTTTTCCCCTCTTCATCAATCGATGTTATTGAAGAATACAAAAGCATATTTACATAAGGTCCTGCATAAATCTGAAAGCCTTCGATTTTAAATACAGCACTAATTGGATGAAGCTTTAAACTATGCATCTCTAATTTAGCATCAAATATTTTGTCATCTAGTTCTCTTTTAAATCCAGCACCATAATTCTGATAAAAAAGTTCGTGTTTTAACCCAAAATACTGTCCTAAACTATTATCTACGCTAACACCTGCAAAGAAATTATTGCGTTTATCGATTTTTCCATCTATTGCTAAGTAATCTACATCACTCCCTTTTAAAGTAGATTGTAACCATCCTGCTTTAACTGCAAAAGTAGTTCTACCTTTACTATCATCATTTATTTCTTGAGCACTAACAGTAAATCCTATTAGTAATGCCAAACTCAATATAATTTTTTTCATAGTCTTACTCTCTTAAAAATCAATATCCCAAATTCCAACTGCTTTCTCTAACTCAACCAAAGCTTCTGCATATCCAAATAATGTCTCTGCATAAGACTGTTGTGTTTCATTGTAAGTTCGTTGAGCCTCTAACACCTCTAATAAACTGCTAGCTCCTCTTTGATAGCTATACTTCATCCCTTCAAAAACCTCTTTTGCTTCAGCTAACATTCCCTTCTCAAAACGTTGTATTTGTTTTTGCTTGGTAAGATAATTTCTGAAAGCTTGTGTAATCTCCTTTTCAAGTTCTAGCTCAACCATTGTGTATTCAAGATCAGCCTGTTTCTCTTCATATAAGGCTGTCTTTAACCCTGCCTCTTTTCTATTAGAAAACTTAAGGGGAACTGATATTCCAGCTTTGACCACTGTATTACCTGGTGTAGGGGCTACCGCATTTTTAACGAAAGAGTTATTCTCAACCCCAACATTCAACCCCAAATCAATTACTCTTTCTGCTTTTGCTAAAGCAACCTGACGAGCAGCGACAACTTTATTTTGTTTTGCTACTAGATAATCTACTCTATTATTCTGCGCAGTCACTATTAAATCATCTAAATTAAATAGACGATCAAACTTACCAAAGTTGCCTTCTGGAATATAAATAGAATCGTGTCGCTGTACACTTATAATATTTCTTATTTCGATTAGACTATTTTCCCACGTATCATCTGCATCCTGTAATTCATTCCACATTGATTTAGCTTCTAATCTACTTTGTATAGCATCTACTCTACTTATTTGACCTAGATTATGTCGTATACTATCTGATTTTGCAACTTGCAACATCGACTCATAAGAGTCTTTCTGTATATCATAAAGCATCTTATTTTGCATTGCTTCTAAGAAAGCTATTGTGGATTCTGCTCTTAATGTTTGGAAGAACTCTTGCAATTCAAGTTCTGCTAATAACTTCTGATCAAGTGCTAAGTTTTTTCTAGCTTTTCGTTTTCCTCCTAACTCTAAATCCCAAGACAATTCCGCCTCAAAGCCATATCCCATTTGCATTCTATTTTGCTGATTGTCAAACCAACCAAAACTCAACTCTGGATCAGGAAATACCTTTGCAGCTTGAACCTCTGCTTCTGCAATATCAATATTGAATTTTTCTGCAGCATAACTAAGATTGTTTGTTGCCATTTTAGCAATAAACTCCTGATAAGTTAATGGGCTCTTTCTTGGAGAAAGCTCTGTATGCAGTTCTTGCGCATACAATGAGCTTCCCAAAAAAGTCATCACCAAACCTACACTTATATATTTTTTAAATACATTCATTTTGATGCTAATTTTCTTCTAATTCGTTCTTAACAAAATCACTATCCTTTCCCCATTTGCGCTCAACCATATAATAAAGTGCTGGCAATACAAATAAGGTTAATATTGTTGCAAATAGTAATCCATATACTATTACTGTAGCTAAAGGTCGTTGAACATCTGATCCAATTCCTGTCGCCATTGAAGCTGGGAACAATCCTAACACAGCCACAGTCGCTGTCATTAATACAGGTCTAAAGCGCTGTTCAGCACCATTCATAACTGCTTCTTTAAGTGCATATCCCTTTCTGCGCAAGTCATTGATATGAGATATCATGATCACACCATTCTGAATAGCTACACCAAATAGTGCAATAAATCCAACTGCAGAAGAAACATTTAAAGACATTCCTCTAATATTAAGTGCTAACATTCCTCCAAATAATGCTAATGGAACGACAATCATTAATAAACCTGCTTGTCTGAATTGACCGAATGCTCCATATAGCAATACAAACATTAAACATAGAGTCAATGGTATTATAAGAGCCAATCTACTATAAGCACGATTCTGATTTTCAAACTGTCCACCCCATTCGATATGGAATTTCTCATGGTCATATTGCACATTACTTTCAATCTTTTGTTGTGCCTCTTTCAGCAAGGAAGCTAAATCTCTATTACGAACATTTAGTTTAACCGTTAAATGACGTCTATTCATTTCACGAGTTATTGTACTTTCACCTGTACTCGTTTTTACATCTGCTACTTGTGACAGTGGTATTTTCGCACCTGTACTAGAAGTCAACATTAAACCTGCTATTTTCTCTGGAGTATTTCTACTCTCTTCCGTATAGCGAGCACTAATATCATATACTTTATTACCTATGAAAATCTGAGAAATTGCCTTCCCCCCTATTGCTACTTCAATTAATTCCGCAACATCAGAAACATTTAATCCATACTGCGCAATCTTATCTCTATTAGCATGTATTTGTAACTGTGGTAAAGGTGGTTCTTGATCAATGGCTAAATCCACTGCTCCATCTACTGTCTTAAGAGTTGATAAAACCTCGTTAGCAATACGTCTTGTCTCGTGAAAATCTTCACCATATACTTTTACCACAAGCTCACTATGTGCTCCAGAAATCTTATCCATCACACCATCAATCATCGGCTGAGCAAATCCTACTGTAAATCCAGGTAATGTTTCGTACTCAGCTGCTAATTCTTCAATTAAATCATTTTTAGTTTTCCCACTAGGCCATTCTTTATAAGGCTTAATACCTACTGAACATTCAAAATGCGATGGCGTAAAAGGGTCTGTCCCATCATCATTACGACCTGCTTGTACCATAACATAGGTTACCTCATCATATTTCATCGTGCGAGCTCGTAATGTATCACTTAGTTCTTTAGACTTCTCTAATGAAATTCCAGGAGGTAAAGTAACTTGTAACCAAATTGATCCTTCGTCTAATGGAGGTAAAAAGTCTTTACCCACTTTTGCAGTTAATCCTACTGTAATAACCAAAATAATAATGATAGGCAAAAACACTTGCTTTGGCTTACTGATAATTTTGATAATTCGATTGTGATATAAAGCAGTAAGTTTTTCTAACCATTTATTGTGATAAATCTTTCTTGGTTTGCGATAAACAGCATAGGCCAGTCCAGGTATTAATATCAATGCGACTAATAATGCACCTATTAAAGCATACCCTACAGTAAATGCCATCGGTGTAAATAATTTTTTCTCTACACGTTCAAAAGCAAAAAGAGGTAAATAAGCAGTAATAATAATTACTGTTGCAAAAAACACAGGTTTTGCTACTTCTTTTACGCGTTGCGCTATTGATTTCTCTTTTAATTCTTCCTCAGGATTATCTTCTCGCTTCTTGAGTATAGACTCCATCATTACGATTGCACCATCTACAATAATCCCAAAATCAATCGCTCCTAATGAAAGAAGGTTCGCTGGAATATTAGTAAAATGCATCATAATAAATGCAAAAAGCAACGATACAGGAATAGTAATAGCTACTAATAATGCACCTCTCCAACTTCCTAAGAACACAATTAATACGATAACTACTAAACTGATTCCCTCTATTAACGTAGTCGAAACAGTATGTAAGGTAGTATCTACTAAATCGGTACGATCTAAGAAAGTATGAATAGTTACCCCTTCTGGTAAAAGTCCATTATTCAATTCATCGACATATTGATGGATTTTTTCAAGTACAACAGATGGATTCTCTCCCTTTAATAACAGAACAATACCTTCAATACTATCAGAATAATCACGTTCTCTATCACTATATCCTAAAACTCCCTTACGTTCTACATTTCCATATTTCAGACGTCCTAAATCATTTAAGAATACTGGAATACCATTTTCTGCCTTTACTACAATTTTTCCTAAGTCTTCTAAATCTTTTACTAAACCTATTCCTCGAACCACATAACCTAAATCTCCTCTAGTCAATACGCTTCCTCCAGAGTTAACGTTATTTTCTTCAATAGTTTCAGTTATATCGCTCAGCGATAAATCGTATTGTTCTAACTTACGAGGATCTAACTCGATTTGAAACTGAGTAGTAATTCCTCCAAAATTAGTTACCTCTGCTACTCCAGAAACTTGATTTAGCTTAGGAATAATGACAAAGTTTTGTAAATCTGTCAATTCGCGTAAACTGTATCCATCACCCTCTATAATATAGCGATATACCTCCCCAATAGGCGATGTCAATGGATCTAATTCTGGAACTGCATCGTATGGAAGTTCGACACCATTTAATCGCTCTTGAATTCGCTGTCTTGCAAAATAATCATCTACACCATCCTCAAAAACGATTGTAATCATTGATAATCCAAACGTACTATTACTACGCATTACGTGCATTCCCGGCATCCCATTTAATGCACGCTCAATAGGAATAGTAATCTGAAGTTCTATTTCTTCAGCTGCTAAACCAGGTACTTGAGTTACTACCTGAGAAGTTGTATCTGCAATATCTGGGTAAGCTTCAATAGATAGTTGCTTCCATGAATAATATCCAAAAATACATAGCAATGCAAATAAAGCAGCAACTAGCCATCTTTTGTGAATAGCTATATCTATTATACTTTTTTTCATCTTGTTTTGTTTTTTTGATTATTACAGTTTAGGCAAATAGATTCCACCTTCATATACAACTTTATCGCCTTTGTTTAGCCCAGAAAGTACAACCGTTTTATCACCTGAAACTCCCCCTACTTCAATATTCTTCTGCTGATAAGAGTTAGGGCTTACCTCAACATAGACAAATGAACTATCCTCTCCTTGTAATACAGCACGCGAAGGAACTAATATTACTTTTTCGGGTTGGTCGATGAAGCGAACATTCACGTACATCCCAGGTTTTAATACTCTCGTATCATTATCTGCTTCAATCAAAACATCGATACTTCTTGTTTCTTCATCTACAATTTCATTTATATGATAGATAGTACCTACAATAGGTTGATCTGGATAGGCAGATAATTCTACTTGTACTTTGTTAAGTTTTGCCAAGTGTTGAATATCTTTCTCTTTTACTTTTCCTACAATCCAAATTTTATTCAAGGCAGCAATCTTCACTACAGGTTCTGCATCATCATTAATGTATTGACCTAATACTATATTATTTTCAAGTATCTCGCCATCTATAGGTGAGCGTACTATTAATGGTTGACCAAGAACTAAAGTATTTGGATTGACATTATATATCTTAATAGCCGCTGTAGCATTCTCAAAAGCAGCTTTTGCAATTGAGTTTTCAGTTTCAGCCTCTTCATATTCTTGTCTTACTCCTACACCATTTTCTAATAAATCAGCTTGTCTTTTTAAGTTTAGAGAGGCTTGTTTATATTCTTGTTTAGAGTCAAAATAATCTTTCTGAGCGTCAAAATAATCTGGTGATGATACTTCAAATAATGGTGTATCCACTTTTACCTTTTGACCTAACTTTATAAAAGATTTGATTATTCGTCCAGAAAATGGAGATGCTATCTCAGCATAATGGTTGGGAATTGCTTTTACTACTCCCGCAGTTACCAAGTCAAATGTAAAATCTTCTTCTTCTACAGATGTTACTTTTATTCTACTTTTAATATTAGAATTTTCGGTAAGAGTTATCACTTGATTTTCTACTTGATATTGAGCTGCTTCACCACTTTGTTCCTTTTTATCAGAACAAAAACTCAATAAGACGCTCAAGCTTAAAATACCGATAATATGTATTTTTCTAGCCATTATGTATGATTTTTAAATTATAAAATTTCTTATTTTTTCAAAAAAGATGTCGAAAACTTCAATTCTTATAAAGTTATGAAACATCTAATGAATATTAACAAAATATGCATCCAATTTTACCCGTATGGACTTAAATCACAACGAAATCTATATCTTTTCATCTAATTTTATTTATCCTATTCTTAATACATCAATAACTATGCTATTCTAAATCTTAAAAAAATAAGAAGCTATGCTAAAGTAAATTAGCAATCCAGATATATCTACAATAGTTGCAATAGCAGGGCTAGCGACAACAGCAGGATCTCCTCCAAAACGCTTAACAATAAGAGGTAATGTAGCTCCTATAATTGTAGATGAGATAACTTGTAATGAAAGTGAGACCGCAACGACAAAACCTATTTTCTCAATAGAGAAAGGAAGTATTTCAATATTGCTCCAACTCAAAAACATTACTAAGACAAATGCTAATACCCCAAGGCAAAAAGCTAACATCAATGATATCCTTGTCTCTTTCCACAGCACCTTAAACCACGACTTTACCGTAACCTGTCCCAATGCTAATGCTCTAATAATAACGGTAGCAGATTGACTACCTGCATTTCCCCCAGTCCCTGCTACCATAGGCATATAGAGCACTAGAATAATCACTTGCAATAAAGCAGCTTCATATTTATGAATAATTAATCCAGCAAATATTCCTATTAATGCTAAACTTACAAGCCAAACAACTCTCCTTTTGAAATGGCTAAATACAGAAGCTCTATTATAATCAGTATCCTCATTACTGCTCATTATCCCCATGAAACGCTCCATATCCTCAGTATGTTCAGCTTGAATCACATCCATCGCCTCATCATGTGTTACTATACCTATTAATTGTTTTTTATTGTTTAGAATAGGAAGTGCAACAAGTTCATACTTATCAATTTTAGCTGCTATTAATTCGCTTGCTTCCTCTACAAAACCGAATACAAATTCAGAATGCAATAGTGCACTTACTAGATCATCGGGTTCTGCGATAATCAAATCTTTTAAGGTGATAAAGCCTAAAAGTGTTTTAGATTCATCTACCACATATACATAATAGATAGTCTTCTTAGAAGGGGCATCAAATCTTACTTTTTGTATAGCTTCAAAGCAAGTCATCTCTTTAGAAACTGTAGCAAAATCAGTAATCATAATACCTCCTGCTGTATCAGACGGATAAGTACTCAATGCCAATACATCTTCTCTAATCTTTTTGGACAAAAAAGGCAATAAATCTATTTGCTCCTGTTGTGTTAATATCTGGAATAAATCTGCTCTGGCATCCGATGGCATTTCCTCAAAAATTCTAGAAAACCTCTTTTTACTAATCTGTTGAAAAAAAGTAAGTTGCTTTATTAATGCAAACTCCGCAAAAATATCCCCTTGCTCTTCTAGTGAAAACTCATTTAAGATAATCAGCAAATCCTTATTATCCATTAGTGATAAGGTTTCGCTGATATCAATAATGGGCATTTTCTTTAACATAGGAATCATTGTCATCATCTGCTCTAGACCTTGAAAGTCTTTTGCAATTTTTTGTAACTGCATATTTCCTCTTATCATTCTTTTCATACCTTCTCAATGTTAACGATTAATAAGTTGTTAATTCCCACGACACTTCAGAAACACCAAATTCTAAAGAAACCTTTTGTGCAATTTGTTCTAATACCTCATCTTTTCTACCTATGCAATACACCTCAAACTTTAAATATGAAAAAGCTGGATTGCCATTATCAGAGCTTTTTAATGAACGCATTTGTAAATCTTTTTGTCCTTTTAAATGCTTTAACACCATAATGCGGATATCGTTTTCTACTGCTTCTTTACACCCCACTACTATTTCGTAATGTACTTCCGCAGAATCGTGCTCAGACTCAAAGGATAATTTATTCATTAAAGTTCCTATTGGACGAAGCACCAAATGTGCCATTACGATTAATATTGCCATTACGATAGCCTCTTTCCATAGTCCTACACCGCACATCGTACCTACAGAAGCAGAACACCAAATCGTAGCAGCAGTATTTAGACCTCTGATACTAAATCCATCTTTCATGATGACACCAGCGCCTAAAAAACCAATACCACTCACTACATACGATGCCACCCTGCCAGTAGCATCTCCTCCAATTTGATAAGCCATTAAAACAAATCCTGCTGCTCCGATGCTTACCAAGGTGTTAGTTCTTAAACCTGCACTTTTTTGTCTTACTTGTCTTTCTGCACCAATCATGGCACCAAGAAAAAAAGCAAGCACTAGTCTTAAAATAAATACTGTAATTGTCATAACTCATTCTTTTTTTACCTCCTACTACATTGCACATAAGTTATACCAACAATTTCAGTAGGATCATTAATTGTACTTTCTCTTAAAGGATTCAATGTCCATATCATCTATTTTTTGTTGGGGCAAAAGTAGAGTAAGCCCGCTTTACGGGCTATTAGAAAGCTTATAGAAAAAAATTAGAATGTTATTAGAATACTGGTATTTCTTATTCAAGAACTACCACAAAGTCAAAAGTTATATGTACAACGACTTAAAAGAAATGAGTATAATAAAAGATATATAAAGTAACAATAACTAACTAAAGACTAAGCATGTCTATAAATAGAAACTTACTTTCGAGAAAAATTAGTTCTCAAGTTTACAATAAAAGTGCAAAGAAAGAAGAAAAATAAAAATAGTAATGAATGATCAACCAATGCATTACTAATAAATAAATGATCGAATTAGCATCGCTATTTTAAAAAAAATCTCTAAAACGAGTTGTATAAAATCACTTAAATAATTGTGCTCCCTTTTTGATTACGAAAAAGAAAATATACAAGAATCAAATCTAAAAATACTGAGATTAAAAAATAAACGTAGAAAGTGATATCTTTTAAATAAAACTGATAATCAAGTATACTCACTTCTTCTTCTACAAAATAAAAATTATAGAAACTATAAAGAATGACTAAAGTTAATAGTACTACAACACTCTTTTTCATATTAAAAAACATTTTATATTTATCAAATATATTCTAAAAAAACAAAAGTATTATTATAGTAATCAAATAAGTAAGGAATATATTTTAATCTAATATAACATTTTATTCCTATTAATATGAATTAAAAAAATAGACTTAGCTTATTCATAAATAAA
The DNA here is from genome assembly GCF_000246945.1 of Myroides injenensis M09-0166. GTDB lineage: Bacteria > Bacteroidota > Bacteroidia > Flavobacteriales > Flavobacteriaceae > Flavobacterium > Flavobacterium injenense. The sequence goes on along the minus strand of NZ_BAEX01000002.1, from coordinate 54,227 downwards.
TTACTTTAAAAGCAAAAAAGTAAAATTGAACTGCTCATTTGGCTAATGATGCCGCTATGATACCGCTATGATGCCGCTATGATGCCGCAATGATCCCGCTAAAATCCCATCATTTAGCGGCATCATTGCGCTATCATTGTACCTTCATCGTGGTATCAATTACAACAGATTTAAGTTGGTTCAATATTAATCAACAAACATTGCCTTAATTGCGAAATAACATTGCTCCACTTGTAAGAATATAAAAAGGGTAGATAACTGATTATCTACCCTTTTTATATAAACGCCTGATTGCGTTATTTTTCCCTTTAAAAATTAACTCCTGAACTCAATAGTAAAGGTTGTTCCTTTTCCTACTACTGATTCTACATGTAGTTTCCCTCTATGTAAAACAACAATCTTATTTGTCAAAGCTAGTCCTATACCATTACCTTCCTTATATGTTTGGTTAGAGCCTCTATAAAAAGGTTTAAAAATATTTTCAATATCTTCTGTAGAGATACCTATTCCATTGTCTGAAAACTTAATTTCAAGATGTTGTTGATTGACTGCCAGAACTATTTTACATTGTTGATCTTTTGAAAACTTACAGGCATTTTCTAATAGGTTAGTAAATGCTACTTCTATTAAATAAGGATTTGCAAGTAGATTGAGATATTCCTCACTACTTACCGAATCATCTATAATAAAGTTAAATTTATAATTAGGCTTTGACTTTTGTAATTTGTGACAAGCATCTAGAAGCACCTCATCTATTCTAACTTGCTTGAAGACAATTTCAGATGGATCATAACTCGCTTTTGCAAAATCTAATAAACTATTAGATAAACGAACTATTTTTTTTGAATCGCCTAAAGCATTAGTAATAGTCTGTATATAATACTCCTTATTTTGCTCTTTGGCTAATGCTAACTCGAGTTCTGCAATAATAGCTGCTAATGGAGTTCTAAGCTCATGAGAAATATTAGAAACAAACTGCTTTTGAGCATCAAAAGAACTTTCTAGTCTGTTCAACATTTCATTAAAAGTATCTGCTAAAGCTCCTAACTCATCCTTATTCTGTTCTGTACTAATACGCAAATCAAGATTAGTAGCAGTAATATTATTGACCTCCTTATTCATTCGTTTTATAGGTAATAATATTTTATCGGCGAAAAATCCCCCCACATAATAGATAATAACAAGAGAAATAATTGACAAAAATATTATGGTATAAAACATATTCTTCAGTTTGGTATAACCATATTCATCAAAAGCAGTTGCAGTAATAACATATGGCTTATTGTTAAAGGTGTATTTCATACCTATTACTTGCCAGTCATCTTGCTTGTAATGAACCGCACCGTTATCAATAATGCGGGTAATCATCTCCTTGGTTTCTTTGACACGATCTATTTCTTCTGCATCGTGGTAAAGCAATTTAAAGTCATAATCATATACAGCAACCTCTACTTCATTAATTATTTCGCTATTGTTCTTGTATATTTTGTGCAGCGTTTCTGGTTTTACTTTAGCTTCTAAGAACAGTTTTGCTTTTGTAATTGCTTCTTTTTCTAATTCTTCATAAAACTCTTCTTCCCTATTTGTGGATGAAGACCAATAAAGAACACCTGCAAATACAAGTAAAATTGTTGCAACTAAAAGGGTAAACCAAAATCGTAATCTCGCTTTAATCTTCATTTTTCTTCAACATAAATCCCATACCAGATTTGGTATGTATAAGTTTATTTGATGGATCAGTGTCTATCTTTTTGCGCAAATAGTTGATATAGACATCTATAAAATTAGTCCCCGTATCGAAATGCGTATTCCATACTTTTTCAGATATCTCTGTTCGAGAGAGTACTCTCTCTGGATTTTCCATCATGTATTGAATAAGATTGAACTCTTTTGGTGTAAGGTGAATTTCAACGCCAGAACGCATAAATTTTTTCTCATTGAGGTCAAGTTCTAAATCAGCATACTTTAATAAATGACTATTGGGATTGCTACTATTTTCAAATCGCTTTAATAAAGCACGAATCCTAACATAGAGTTCGCGCAACTCAAAAGGTTTTACTAAGTAATCATCCGCTCCAGCATCAAAGCCTTCTACCTTATCATCTGTTGTCCCCAAGGCAGTCAACATAATAATAGGAACTTGAGGTATTTCCTTTTTCAACTCTTTACATAAATCAATACCATTAATCTTGGGCAGAATTACATCCGTAATAATTAGATTATAACTCTTCTGCAAGGCAAGTTTTTTTCCTAAATACCCATCGTATGCAATATCTACTTTATACTGTTGTTCTTCTAAACTTCTTTGTAACAATTCTGCCACTCGGATATCATCTTCAATAACTAAGATAGAAATCATTTTTTACTCTATTTTATAGATATTGGGCAAGTTAAGATTTTTTTATAAATGACAATTGAGTAAGCAAGCTCAGAAACTAGAAAAAACAATTCTATTTCTTCTTTCTAAACTACTTACTCAATATAAAAATTACTTAGCAAAAAACTATTTAGACCCTAATAACAATATTTCAGAAACTATAATCTCAGTAACATAGCGCTTATTCCCTTCTTTGTCTTCAAATGATCGATTGTTTAGCTTGCCTTCTACAGCGATCTCTTTTCCTTTAGTAACAAACTTTTCCGCAATCTCAGCTGTTTTGCCCCACAATACAAGATTATGCCACTGCGTACTTTCTACTCTTTCGTTCTTATCATTGTAATAAACGTCGTTTATTGCTATCGACAAAGTAGCTTTTACACTTCCTCCATCAAATCTTTTAACCTCTGGATCCTGCCCAACGCGACCAATTAACTGAACTCGATTTTTTAATGAACTCATAAAATTATTTTTTAGATTAACACTCTGTTAAGTTAAACAAAATAAACAACCTTTATCTCTCTAAAACTCCCTTTGTTTCTGCATTATTTGTATAATATTCACACATACATTCTTTATAATACTTTGATTTCTTTGTATCTTGCAGAAAAAAATTTATGGATATTGAAATCAATAAAGTAGAACTAAGAAATCTTCAAATCGATGATTACTTAGAACTAAAAAAATCGATGCTTGAGTCTTACCAAGAATTAGAAGATCCATATTGGGACAAAGATGAAATAGAAAATCTTTTAAGAGTATTTCCAGAAGGACAATTAGTAATTCTAGTAGATGATGTTGTTGTAGGATCAGCCTTGTCTTTAATTATAGATGAAAAACAAGCAATGTCTGCTCACACCTATGAACAGATAACGGGTTACTCTACCTTTAATACACATAACATTAATGGAAACGTTCTATATGGAATAGACGTATTTATTCATCCAAAATACAGAGGTTTAAGATTAGGACGTCGTCTATATGATGCCCGTAAAGAGCTATGTGAGCAATTAAATTTAAAATCAATTGTCTTTGCAGGTCGTATTCCCAACTATTCAAAATACGCCGAAGAATTAACTCCAAAACAATATCTCGAAAAAGTTAAAACAAAAGAAATTCACGATCCTGTAATGTCTTTCCAGATGGCAAATGACTTCCACATGGTTCGTTTAATGCGCAACTATCTAGAGGGAGATATTAGCTCAAAAGAATATGCTGTATTACTTGAGTGGAACAACATCTATTACGAAAAAGATATCCAGCTAATCAACGCAAAGAAAAGTGTCATCAGATTAGGGTTAATACAATGGCAAATGAGACCTCTAAATGATTTAGAGGAATTCTTTGACCAAGCAGAGTTCTTTATTAATGCTGTATCAGATTATGAAAGTGATTTCGCTATGTTCCCTGAGTTGTTTACTGCTCCATTAATGGCAGACTACAATCACTTGTCAGAAGCAGATTCAATCAGAGAGTTAGCAAGATTTACTGACCCTATTCGCAAAAAATTTCAAGAGTTTGCTATCTCTTATAATATAAACATTATCACAGGTAGTATGCCTTACTTAATTGATGGGACACTATATAATGTTGGTTTCTTATGTAAAAGAGATGGTACTTATGAAATGTATTCTAAAATACATATAACACCTAATGAAGTATTCTATTGGGGAATGAAAGGTGGCTCTAAAATACAGACTTTTGACACAGACTGTGGAAAAATTGGTATTATTATCTGTTATGATGTGGAGTTCCCAGAGCTATCAAGATTGCTATCTGATGAAGGTATGGATATACTATTTGTCCCTTTCTTAACTGATACGCAAAATGGTTATACACGTGTACGTAACTGTGCTGCTGCAAGAGCAATAGAAAATGAATGTTATGTAGCTATTGCAGGATGTGTGGGTAACTTGCCTAAGGTGAATAATATGGATATTCAGTTTGCTCAAGCTGCTGTATTTACGCCATCAGATTTTGCCTTTCCTACAAATGGTGTAAAAGCAGAAGCTACACCAAATACAGAGATGACCTTAATTGTCGATGTTGATGTTGACTTATTAAAAGAGTTACATGAACATGGTAGTGTAAAAATATTGAAAGATAGAAGGCTAGATTTATATGAAACTAGAAAAAAGAATAGTTTATAAAAAAGAAGTCTATCATTAAAATAAGGGCTATTTACAATGAGTAAATAGCCCTTATTTTTTTATAAATACCAATTAGCACCTATTAAAAATCTCGCTTTCTCAGTTAATCAAAAATGGCTATCATCCGTAGTAATAATTACATTCACGAGTAATTTTACACATAATGGCAAGATAGTTGCAAATGAGATATTGTTAATCAATCGAAAGTAATAATGAAAAAAACGAGTATTTTCTTACTGCTTACTGCATGCTTATTATTGACTGTAAGTTGCTATAAAGAAGAAGAATTAGATACTAATGCAGATATCACAGGTGCTTATATCCCTAAAGAAAGTCAACGAACAGAACCTTCAATAACTAACACCTCCGTAACTTTTAAAGTAAAATCAAATGTAGATGTTACTAAGCAATCTCCAGTTTTTACACTTTCGCCAAATGCTACAATAACACCAGATAACGGCATTACAAGAGATTTTAGTAAATCTCAAACTTATGTTGTCACTGCCCAAGATCAAAGATGGCAAAAAACATACACTGTAAGTTTTACAAGTGATGAGTTAAGCACTTTTTACAACTTCAACAATTATGAACTTGTGGACAAAAATAGATATCATCAATTTTACGAAATTGGATCTAATGGCGAACATTTATATATATGGAAAAGTGGTAATCAAGGGTATGCAACATTAGCTGGTTCTACCCCACCACAAGGATACCCTACTAGTGCAATACCAGGACGTAATAATGGATATGCTGTAAACATGCAAACTATAAGTACAGGGAAAGTAGGTGCATGGGATAACAAACCCATAGCTGCAGGTAATTTATTTATTGGAGATTTTAAACTTAACAACTTGTTTCCTTCTAAGTCAACAAAGTTTGGCGAACCATATAGTGGAGATTTACCAAAAGCACTAAGAGGTGTATTCAAATACAAAAAAGGTGAGAAAGTAACAGATAAATTCAACAATGAAATTAAAGGAGCAGTTGACACATTCGATATCTATGCAATTATATTTGAAAAGAGAGATAAAAATAATTATTTAGAAGGTGATCATGCCTTCAAAGATACACGTATGATAGCACTTGCTAGAATTAACCCAGAACAACGTATAGAGACAGATAATTGGACTGAATTTGAAGCTCCATTCCTATTACAAGATGGGAAAACCTTTAACCCAAAAGAAGAGTATATGTTAACTATAGTGATGAGTTCGAGTATAGAAGGAGAGAAATTTATAGGTGCTGTAGGTAGCACACTAATTGTTGATGAAATAGAATTAGTATATGAGAAGTAAGATTCAAAACCAGATAAAAAAAACGTTATGGGTATTGATCCTATTTATAGTTTTTCAGCCTATTAGTCTTGCGCAAGATAATGAAGGTATAACTACTAATTTCTTTACTAAGAATATTGATTTTCAGATAAGAGCACAATTTAGTATAGGAGGTAGTAGCCCATTAGGTATGCCTGTAGAAATTAGAAGAATTAATAGCTATAACCCTACTCTACAACTAGGACTAGAAGCAAATGCTACTAAGTGGTTTAATGATAATCAAAAACTTGGCTTAAGGGCAGGTTTAAGATTTGAAGGCAGAGGTATGAAAACAGATGCTAAGGTAAAAAACTACCTTACGCAGATTGATGGCGAAGAAGGTAAGCAAGTAAGAGGATACTTTACAGGAAATGTAAAAACAAATGCTAAAAATACTTATGTAACATTTCCCATCTCACTAGTTTATAATACTACAGAAAACTGGAACATCTTTGGAGGCGTCTATTTATCTGCGTTAATTGATAAAGATTTTACAGGATATGTCTATGATGGAGTACTTAGAGATGGAGATCCTATCGGTAATCCAATAGAATTTGAAGGAGAAGCTAGAGGTAATTATGATTTTTCAGAGAATCTAAACCGCTTTCAATGGGGTGCACAATTCGGGACTGAATGGAAAATGAATAGTCATTTTAGATTATTTGGTGAACTTGACTGGGGATTAAATGGTGTATTCAAAAAAGATTTTGACGCAATATCATTTAAGATGTATAGTATATATTTAAACTTAGGCTTCGCTTATCAATTTTAATTTCAGACTTTTAGACATAAAAATCACAAATACATACAAAAAAATAGAGGTATATCAGACGATGTACCTCTGTTTTTTTATATTCTACCTTCACATAATTGATAATTACTTGTAAAATCAACCATTTCAATAAGACTTATATTAAATAGTTTTAAAAAAATCACTAACTACAACATAAAAACATCAAAAAAGCGAACTCTATTAGAAAACTCATTAAGTACTAAAAATTCAGTAACTTTGCAGATTCGAAATATTTTTATTTTGTACTTAAAAATAAAAACTAACTAAAACAATTTCAATAGTTTAAAAATTTAAACAATAACTAAATGATGTACCCTATGAGAATAAATTACTTATTTATTTCGCTATTAACTTTAGTTGGGATAACTTTTTCATCCTGTATTAAAGATGAAGCTGAATCTATGGAATCAGACATCGTTACAGCTACGATAGCTGATGCTGATGATTTACTAAAGACAGATCCTGTTTTCACTACAAATACAATTACTTTTAGATTAAAGAAATCACTTACAGATTTTGAATTTGCACCAATATTCACTTTGTCAGAAGGAGCTACTGTTTCTCCTGATAGTGGAACAGTGCTTAACTTTTCAGAACCGCAAACCTATACTGTTACCTCGCAAGATGGTAGATGGAAAAAGAATTATAAAGTAACTTTCATCATTGATGAATATCTCACAAAATATTCTTTCGAAAACATTACTACAGTTGTAACTGATCAACCAGAAGGAATTTATCACGAATTCATAGAATTATCCCCAGATGGAAAATCAAAAGTAGACTGGACAAGTGGTAATCAAGGTTATAATATCTTGGCTGAAACACTTTTAGAAGACGATGAAGAATTAACGCCTAGTTTCTATCCTACGTCACAAACGGAAGATGGATATATTGGTAAAGGTGTAAAATTAGTTACAAGATCTACTGGATCTCTAGGAGGTATGTTTGGTTCGCCAATTGCAGCAGGAAATCTTTATTTAGGTGTTTTCAATTTAACTTTCCCAGCAATTAGATCAACTAAATTCGGAATACCATTCCAGGAAAAAACATTACCTCAAGAGGTAACTGGATACTTTAAATATAAAAAAGGAGATAAGTTCGAGATTAATAATGGTGATGGTTCTAAGTTAAAAGAAGATACTTGGGATGCTTATGCAATTGTATTTCAAAGATATAAAGATTCTGAATTTGAAAAACTTAATTCAATTGAAGATAAAAAAGAAAAAGACAAGTATAAAGCTAAGCTAAACTCTTATTTACCAGGAGATCACAACTTTAATGATGAAAGAATCATTTCTATCGCTAGAATTAGTAAAGAAGATCGTATAGAAACGGACAAATGGACCAAATTTAGCATTCCATTCAATAAAGTAAATGATAAGGAATACGATCCTGAGCATAAAGAATATATGATAACTATCGTATTTAGTGCTTCATTGGAAGGTGACTTATTTAATGGTGCAGTAGGAAGTACCCTTTACATAGATGAAGTTGAGATTGTCACTAATGATGATAATGAGGTTAAATAAATTCTGGACTATAACTCAAATTTTTGACTAAATGAAAATATTAAAATATATCACTATAGCTCTTGTTTTCTTCACAACAATCATGAGCGCACAAGAGAAAGCTAGTTTCACTAATGATGCTACAAATAAAGAAGTTTCTTTCTTTAAAAAGAATATGAATTATCAATTACGTGCACAATTTAGTATTGGTGGTACGAGCCCTCTTGGAATTCCAAAAGAGATTAGAAAGGTGGAAAGTTATAATCCAACATTACAACTAGGATTAGAAGCAAATGCTACAAAATGGTTTTCTGACGAACAACAATGGGGAATTCGTTTAGGTGTACGTTTCGAAGGAAAAGGTATGACTACTAAAGCTCAAGTTAAAGGATACTTAACTGAAATTATACAAGATGGGCAAAAGGTTAGAGGATACTATACAGGAAAAGTAAAAACAACAGTAAAAAATACTTATATAACTTTTCCAATTTCTGCTGTATATAAAATTAACCACAAGTGGAATGTATATGGAGGAGTGTATTTCTCTGGTTTAATAGATAAAAATTTTGATGGATACGTGAGTGATGGTTACTTACGCCAAAATGTTCCTAATGGACAAAAAATCACTTTTGAAGGAGATAGCCAAGCTGCCTATGATTTTTCTGAAGAAGTAAGAAGATTTCAATGGGGAACACAATTTGGTGGAGAATGGACATTTAATCAACATTTCAAGCTATTTGCAGATATGACGTATGGCTTTAATGGTGTACTTAAAAGTGATTTTGATGCAATATCCTTCTCAATGCATAATATTTATCTAAATCTTGGATTTGGATATCAATTCTAAATAAAACTAAACAAGGCATCTTATTTAATAATAAGATGCCTTGTTTACTATCTGTAACGAAAATAATATGAAATACAACTACTTTATTATTTCGCTGTTGTTATTTATTGGACTGGCTTTTTCATCTTGTATAAAAAGCGAAGAATTAAATACTGAAGCGGACATAGAAACAGCTATTATTCCTGCAGAATATACAAAGCTTCCAACACAGATCACAAATGAGGAAGTAACTTTTTTTGTTAATGCTTACGCAGATATTACAAATATTGCTCCCGAATTTACAGTAACAGAAGGTGCAACTATAGAGCCTGCTAGTGGTACAAAGCGAGATTTTACTAAACCACAATTTTATACCGTTACATCACAAAATAAAGCCTATACTAAGACTTATATTGTTAGTATGATTAGTACTGAGTTTTCAAAAAAGTATTCTTTTGAAGATGTTGAAGTAAGTAGCAATGGTGCTTATTATGAATGGTATGAAAAAGCAGATAATGAAAATAGGATAAAATTATGGGCAACAGCAAATGCAGGTTTTAACTTAAGTTATTTATTTGCTTCAGGAAAACCTAATAAAGATAATTTTCTTACAACAATAGAACCAGAAGGTAAAATAGGAAAAGGAATAAAGCTTCAGACACTTAAAACTGGAAAAACTGGGGCGAAAACAGCACCAATATCTGCTGGAAACTTATTTTTAGGAATTTTTGAAACAAATATTTCTAAACCAATTGAATCTCCACGATTTGGAATAAATTGGAATGACGAACCACTAAAAATAACTGGATACTACAAGTATCAAGCCGGTCCAAATTTTGAAGTAAATGACAAAGAAGGAAAAACAAATTTGACCAAAGATACTTTTGATACCTATGCAATTTTCTTTAAAAAAGATCATGAGAATGACTATTTAAAAGCAACTCATGACTTTAAGTTTCTTGATGATTTAGACTCAGATCCAAGAATCATTTCATATGCTCGAATTAAACCAGAAGAAAAAATAGAAACTGAGGAGTGGACACGATTTGAATTACCTTTTATCAAACTTCCAGGCAGAGTAATTGAAACAGACCAACAATATATGTTAGCAATAGTATTTTCTTCAAGTTTAGAAGGTGCTCAATACAATGGAGCAATTGGAAGTATATTGTGCATAGATGAAGTAGAAGTTATTACTGAAAAAAAATTAGATAAGAAATGAAATTGAAACATATTATAACCTTTCTATCAGTATTGTTCTTTTACAATATTGCAGGAGCTCAAACGATAAATGAACAAAATAATAATTCATTTCATAGTTTTTTTAAACAAAGAATAAATTATCAGGTGAAAGCTCAATTTAGTATTGGTGGGGCAAGTCCTTTAGGGTTACCAAGCGAAATACGTAGTGTGGATAGTTACAATCCTACTTTACAAATGGGGCTAGAAGCAAACGCCACTAAGTGGATTTCGGAGGATGAAAAATTTGGAATTCGCTTAGGAATTCGCTTTGAAGGTAGAGGGATGAAAACTAAAGCCACTGTAAAAAATTATCTAATAGAAGTAAATACAGATAAAGGACCAAGTAGAGGATATTTTACTGGAAAAGTACAAACAACAGTAAAAAACACTTATATAACATTTCCAATTTCTGCAGTCTATCAAATTTCAAACAGATGGAACTTATATGGAGGGATGTATTTCTCTGGCTTAATTGATAAAGGTTTCGACGGTTACGTTTCAAATGGTTATTTGAGAGAAAACACACCTACAGGGTTAAAAGTAGTATTTGAAGATGAAGCTTCTGCTGATTATGATTATTCTGATGACTTAAATAAATTTCAATGGGGATTTCAAGCAGGAGGTGAGTGGACTTTAAACCAACATTTCAAACTTTTTGCTGATTTAAATTATGGTGTGAACCAAGTATTCAAAAGTGATTTTGATGCTATATCATTCTCAATGCATAATATTTATCTAAACCTTGGATTTGGATATCAATTCTAAATAAAACTAAAACAAGGCTTGCAGTTGCAAGCCTTGTTTGTTTAAAATTATTTCTTCAATACTTCATCAGCTACTTTACTAGTGCCATCTATTTCATCTTGAATTTCCAAACCTAAAATATTAGTAATAATAGGATAAACATTTACATTCTCAAATGACTCTACTTTTACACCATTTTTGAATTGTGGTCCAGAAGCAAGGAATATCGCATGCATTTCCTTTACTGTCTTTGGGTCAAATCCATGACTACCCGCTAGTTTTCTATTTGTAAAGTAATAAGGAGGTTCTGCGGTAATAACAATATCCCCTACTCTACCAAATCTATCATGCTCTCCTCCAAAATTATATTCCTCAGGTAATTCAGCATTTTTATAGACCTTCATATATTTAGTCTTAGCGGCTTTTTTGATTTTATTATACCATTCGTCAATTTTACTTTTATCATTAACAAAAACGCTCATATACGTACCATTGCTAACTAATTTTAATTCATCACCTTTCAATTTTAGAGGAAATGACAATAACTTCTTTTGATTTAAAGCTAACATTCCATGATCAGAAACTACTACAAAGTTTACTGGTAAATTAGTCTTACTAACTTCTGCTACTAACTTTTTAATTGATTCATCTGCAAACTTTACAGCTTCCTCTGTTTCTTTTGCATCTGGACCATATTTGTGACCAGCGTGATCAACTTCTGGCAGATAAAAAGTAATGAAATGTGGACGCTCTTCACTTGGTAAATTTAACCAATTAACTACTTCTCCAATACGATCATCCATAGATGATTTCTCAGAATAAGCATAGTAATAAGAAGGTAATGTTTCTTTAATATCTGCTTCAGATCCTGGCCAATAATAACATGCTGAAAGCATTCCTTGTTGTTCAGCTAACACCCATAGAGGAGTACCACCGTACCATTCTTTATTTTTTACTGCTTTTGCATTACCTAAAGAATAACGTGCATCCATTTTAGGATCGTATATTCTGTTTCCCACAAGTCCATGGTGAGCAGGATACATTCCTGTTACTATAGAATAGTGATTTGGAAAAGTTACAGATGGGTAAGAAGGTAACATTGATTCTGCTCTGACTCCTTGCTCTCCTAATTCCTTTAAAAATTCTGCATTATACTTTTCAATATAGTCATAACGAAATCCATCTATAGAAATCAGAATAACATAAGGCTTTTCTTCCTGCTTTGAATCATTTTTGCGATTTTCAATTACCAATTGTTTCTCTTTGTCTTGTGCTACACTTGGAGTGATTAAAGACAATGAGAATAAACTTACAAGGGATAAGATTAGTTTATTCATAATAATTTGTGTTTTTTACATTTTCAAATATCCTGAGATATATTTACGCATACAAAGTAAATACGTAATTTTATAACTATTTTAAACTACATATTAAATTTTATGAAAAGAATAGGAATTTTAGGATGTGGATGGCTTGGTTTGCCGCTTGCCAAAACACTTCTAACACAAGATAAAAAAATAAAAGGTACAACTACTTCACCAGCAAAAATAGAATTATTACAAAACAATGGAATAGAAGCATATACACTAGATTTGTACGAAGATAAAATAGACAAACTAGATACTTTCTTGCAAAATCTTGATTGCTTAATTATAACTATTCCACCATTTAGAGGTGAAGACGAGCCTACTTACGCAAAGAACTTTAAAAAACTATTACCCTTCATTGAAAAGCATAACATCAAAAATGTAATAATGATGAGTTCAGTATCAATTTATGCTCCTTCTAATGAGGTTATCACAGAAGAATTTAAAGAATATTCTCAAGAACCAACCGCCAAACAAATAATAGATGCTGAAAATGTTTTGCTTAATACTCCTTTGATAAATACATGTATTTTACGATTAGGAGGACTATATGGAGAAGACAGACGACCTGTAAATTATATCTGTAAAAAAGAGTACTTAGATAATCCTGATATGCCTATAAATATGATTCATTTGGATGATATTATACAGTTTACAGAGAAAATAATCAATAAAGGTTTTGAAGGAAATCATATCTATAATATTGTCTCTCCTTCATTCAACAGCCGCTTTGATTATTATAATCAACAAGCAAAAGAATGTAATCTTGTTCTGCCTACTAATGGTGAAAACGATTTAAGCACTTTTAGAAAGATTTCTGGAGCTAAAATAGCTGAAGTTACGAATTCAAACTATTTACATTAAATCAATAAAAAATTGCATCTATTTAAAAGTACGCTAATTTTTTAGAATATTTTTTTTAGTTCCATTTCTCTATTGATTAAATACTCTTTTTAACTTAAAAACTGTAAATATTTTTAATATTTCGTATATTGTAGCAAGTATGAAAGCCTATAACCTATGAAAAAAATACTATTCCCAACAGACTATTCTGAAACCGCTAATAATGCTTTTAAATATGCATTACAATTGGCAGATAGTAAAAATGCAGAACTATATGTCTTACACGTATATGATCCTCCAATAATATCAGGACCTATTAGCCCTTCACTAGTTGATAATGTAATTAAGAGAAATGATTTTGAAAAACTTGAACAATTACATGCTAATAGCCCAATTTTAAAAACATTGCGTTCTGAATTGAATTTAGATCATGTAGAGGTTTTTTTCAAAGTAAAAGAAGGATTACTAATACCAGAAATACAAAATGCGATAGACCAGCATGATATTGATTTTGTAGTAATGGGAACTGATGGTACAAATGCAAGTTTTCATAAAAAAATATTAGGAACGAATACGATTAATACTATTACTAAAGTAAAAGTACCCGTATTAAGTGTACCTAAAGAAGCAACGTACAAGCCTGTAGAAAAAATCATTTTCACTTCCCTTTTTTCTGAAGAGGAAGAAGAAACACTAGATCAACTAGTAGATGCAGCAGAAAATCTAGGGGCAACTATTAAATGTGTCCATGTTAAGCAAAAAAATTGCGAGTCATGCGTCAAAGTTTATGACCGTTGGAAAGAGAGATACAAAGGAAGACCAGTATCTTTTCATGTATTTACCTCTGATAATATAGAAAAGTCTATAATGGACTTTATTCATAGTGAAGAACCAGTAGATATGGTCGCTACCATTCAACGTCCTAAATCTTTCTTTGAAAGCATTTTACAAAAGAGTACTACTCAACATTTGGCAAAGCATTTAAAAGTTCCGTTTTTCGTATATAAAGCAGAAAAAAACAGTAAAGAATTTGAGTAAAATATATAAAATAAGGAAGGCTACCTCTCGGTAGCCTTCCTTATTTTATATTAGTAGCCTTTAAAAGCTGCTATTCATCTTCTTTATTTTCCTCAGTTATATTTTTATTCTTTTTAGATGATGTTTCCTCACCCAATAAAAATCCCCAAGGTTTAAGACCATCTATTCTATCAAAAATGATTTTCAATACTGCCAGTGTTGGAATAGCTAAGAACATTCCAGATATTCCCCAAACCATTTCTCCAATTACTAAACCGATAACGACTGTCAAAGAGTTTAACTTCACCTTTGAACCTACAATTTTCGGCATAATAAAATTACCATCTATTGCGTGAATGATAACGTAAGCAATAAGTACAAACAATACTGTTGATGGAGTTGCTGTCGCCAACGTAATTAATGATGCAATAATTAATGAAATAAAGATTCCAATATAAGGTACTACGTTTAATAATGCTGTAATTAATGCTAACACAAACTTATATTTCAATCCCAAAATTGAGAAAGCAATCAATGATAGTACTGCAACACATGCCATTTGTAACAATAGCCCTAACAAATATTGTTTAACCATCATGCGAACTTGCATAATAATCTCTAATACTTTACTTTTTTGCTTTTCACCAAAGCTCATAATTAGAAACTGCACTAAATGGCGTCGATATATCAGTAAGAAAATAGCATAAAGTAAACTAAAGAAAACAAACATTACCATTGTAGAAATAGAAGAAAATATTCCTCCTATGATACTTGTGCTAGTTTGTAAAGAACTAGAAAATCCCTTTTCTATTAAATTTAGCTGATGAGATTGTGCTACACCGAATTTCTGATAAATCCATTCTTGGACTAGTGAAACACTATCTTCTAATTGTTTTTTAAATGCTGGCAAATCATCTTGTAATCCACTAAACTCAGATCCTACAATAATAAAAATGGAGAAAACAACAATAGCAAAGAGTACTATCACAAGTATTGCTGAAAAGGCTCTTGGAATTTTACATCGCTGTTCAAAGAAATTACAGATCGGTACTAATAAAAAACTTACAAGTAATCCCAAAAACATAGGTACAAATATATTCTCTAAGATAATTGTACTATAGGATAGAATAACTATTATAAGTAAAATGCAAGTTAACTTAACATAATATGGCAACGAAGTCAATACCTTCATAATCTTTCATTTATATAATGATAAAGTTAAAACAAAAAAGGTATTTATTATAAAAAATAAATACCCTTTTAGTTCTAAAATACTATTTTTCTTAATCTAAGATCATTTCAGGAATATCTCCATCAATTATCAATTCTACTTGTGTAGCTTTAATAATATCTTCTACTGATACGCCTGGAGCTCTCTCCAAAAGTTTAATTCCATCTGGAGTAACTTCCATAACAGCTAATTCAGTAACAATCTTTTTAACGCAATTAACTCCTGTTAACGGTAGAGAACATTCTTTTAATATTTTCGACTCCCCTGCTTTATTCACGTGCATCATTGCGACGATAATATTCTCCGCTGAAGCTACTAAATCCATAGCACCTCCCATTCCCTTCACCATCTTTCCAGGTATCTTCCAATTAGCAATATCGCCATTTTCTGATACTTCCATAGCGCCTAGAATAGTAAGATCTACATGTTTCCCTCTAATCATACCAAAACTAGTAGCAGAATCAAAAAAAGAAGCCCCAGGTAAGGTTGTGATTGTTTGTTTTCCAGCATTAATTAAATCAGCATCCTCTTCCCCTTCGAAAGGAAAAGGTCCCATACCTAATACACCATTCTCACTTTGAAAATCAACACTCATTCCCTCTGGAACATAGTTTGCAACCAAAGTTGGGATTCCTATTCCTAAGTTTACATAAAAACCGTCTTGCAATTCTTTAGCAATACGTTTAGCAATTCCTATTTTATCTAACATAATTTCAATTTAAAGTGGTTAATTTCTTGAACGAACTGTTCTTTGCTCAATACGTTTTTCATATTTATCTCCCTGAAAAATACGTTTAACAAAGATACCAGGCACATGTATCTCGTTAGGATCCAAAGTACCCACTGGTACCAGTTCTTCCACTTCAGCGATTGTAATGCGAGCTGCACCAGCCATACAAGCATTGAAATTTCTTGCTGTTCCCTTGAATATTAGATTTCCTGCTTCGTCCCCCTTCCATGCTTTAACGATTGCAAAATCAGCATCAAATGCCTCTTCTAAAATATGAGGTTTACCATTAAAATCACGTACTTCTTTTCCTTCTGCTACCTCAGTTCCATAACCGGCTGGAGTATAAAAAGCAGGTATACCTACCTGAGCTGCACGACATTTCTCAGCTAATGTTCCTTGAGGAGTTAATTCTACTTGTAGCTCTCCAGATAACATCTGTCTTTCAAACTCAGCATTTTCACCTACATATGAAGAAATCATTTTGTCTATTTGGCGTTTTTGCAATAAAAGCCCTAGTCCAAA
Organism: Myroides injenensis M09-0166; assembly: GCF_000246945.1. Lineage (GTDB taxonomy): Bacteria > Bacteroidota > Bacteroidia > Flavobacteriales > Flavobacteriaceae > Flavobacterium > Flavobacterium injenense. Next base: position 37,561 of record NZ_BAEX01000002.1, on the reverse strand, counting down.
ATCATCAACACCTGCATTATTTGAAATACAGGTTAAACCTTTTATATTCAAACGAACTAATTCTGCTATTGAATTTTCAGGAATACCACACAATCCAAAACCGCCTAACATAATTGTCATGCCATCTTGAACTCCTTGCAAAGCTTCTTGAACATTTGCTACTTTTTTATTAATCATAAGTAATTTGGTTTAATTAATCGTTCCTAAAAATATAAAAAAAACGCCTTTAAAAAAAGGCGTTTATATAGTTTAAAAATCAAATTCATCTGTTGTCAGTCCTTCAGCTTCATCTTCAGAATTTTGAGGTTCAGCTATTTTAGTACAATCTACTCGAATACTGAGATTTTCAGGTCGAGGAAACTCTCCTTTAGACACATGCAGCGTTTTATCTGCATATATCTTATTCATGTACAATCCCCATATAGGAAGTGCTAATGTAGCTCCCTGTCCATAGGTCATTGTTCTAAAATGAGCCGCTCGATCGTCATTACCTACCCAAACTCCCGTAGCTAGATCAGGCACCATACCGATAAACCATCCATCACTATTATTCTGACTGGTTCCAGTCTTTCCTGCGATAGGATTAGTAAACTTATAAGGGTGACCTGTTACACGATTATATCCAGCTCCTTGCCAAGTAGTACGCAATCTAACACCAGAACCAGATTCTGTAACTCCCTCAAGTAATTTAATAATTGCATACGCAATATCTTTACTCATTACATCTCTTGTTTCTGGAACAGCATTGTAAAGCACGACTCCGTTCTTATCTTGAATACGAGTTACGAAAATAGGTTTGACATAAACTCCTTGATTAGCAAATGTACTATAAGCAGCCACCATATCACTTACCGTAATATCAATAGCCCCTAATGCAATTGCAGGGCTCTCAGGTATATCTGATGAAACTCCTAAGTCTCTAGTCATGTCAACCACTGCTTTAGGACCTACTTTATCCATTAATTTGGCCGTAACAGTATTTACTGATCCCGCCAATGCTTGTTTAAGTGTCATAATCCCTTTATAGGTGCGAGAAGTATTCTGTGGAGACCAATCTTTACCTATACCATATTTCCCTTTAGGCATAGTAAATGGTGCATCAATAATAGAATCACAAGGAGAAAAATGCAATTGTTGAATTGCTGTAGCATAAACAAATGGTTTAAATACAGAACCAACCTGACGAGCTCCTTGCCCTACGTGGTCATATTGAAAATGTTTATAATTAATTCCTCCTACCCAAGCTTTAATTTGCCCTGTTTGAGGCTCCATTGACATCATTCCAGATTGTAGGAAATGCTTGTAATAGATAATAGAATCTCTTGGGGTCATTGTAGTGTCAATCTCTCCCTTCCAAGAGAAGATTCTCATCTTTGTTTTTACCTTAAATGAGTTCAATATATCGCTTTCAGATTTACCTTGCGACTTCATCTGTCTCCATCGATCAGAATTCTTCATTGCACGCATGATAATACTTTCAGTTTCTTTATCACTCAATTTATAAAACGGTGCATTCTTATTTCCCTTTTGATCGATAAAGAATTGCTCTTGTAAATTAGCAATATGCGCATCTACAGCTTCCTCTGCATATTTCTGCATACGTGAATCGATAGTAACATAGATTTTTAAACCATCGCGGTAAATATCATAGGTTGTACCGTCCTTCTTAGGATTCTCTTTTACCCATCTACGCATAAATTCACGCAGGTATTCTCTGAAATAAGTTGCAATACCCTCTCTGTGACTTTCTGGTGTATAATTCAGTTTAAGAGGAATCTCTTGTAATCTCTTACTCTCTTCTTTAGTGATAAAGCCATTTCTAGCCATTTGATGTAATACTACATTACGTCTTTTTTGAACTAGTTCTGGACGTCTAACAGGATTGAAGTAAGCAGGGTTTTGAAGCATCCCTACAAACATTGCAGCTTCCTCTATTGTTAAATCTTTTGGCTCTTTACCTAAATAAACGCGGCTAGCTGAACGAATACCTACTGCATTGTTTACAAAGTCAGCTTTATTAAGGTACATTGTAATTATCTCATCCTTAGTGTACTGACGTTCTAATTTAGTAGCAATAACCCATTCTTTTGCTTTCTGTGCAATACGTTTTGGAAGATTACGAGAACCTTCCCCGTGGAATAAAAGCTTGGCTAATTGCTGAGTAATTGTACTAGCACCACCATTACTCCCCACAGATGTAACTGCTCTTAATGTTCCTCTTGCATCAATACCAGAGTGACTTCTAAAACGTTCATCTTCCGTAGAGATTAAACCATTTACTAAATGTTCTGGTAAATCTTCAAATTTTACAGGAATACGATTCTCTAAATAAAATTTCCCTATTGTTTTACCATCAGAAGAAATTACTTCTGTAGCCACATTACTAGCTGGATTCTCTAATTCATCAAAGGTTGGCATAGGTCCAAAAACCCCCCAAGATGCACATAAAAAGAACAAAATCACTCCCATAAAACCAGCAAGAAAAATCACCCAAAAAGCGATAATAAATTTCTTAAAGCCAGTAGCTTTCTTATTCTCTTTTTTATTTTTTTGTTGTTTTGAACTCATAAATAGTCCTTTTATTCAATTGTTTCTATTCTTAAACCAATTTCTGATATTCCAGGTAGTTCATTAACACCTTTCACTTCACCCAACTCCCTTACCGCATGTTCTAGAGTAAACTTATAACTACCTTTTGATGGAAAAACATAATTCTCCTTTAACCAAAGCTTATTCTCTTTAATGTCTGAAAAACCAGTTCCCAATAAACTACCATCATTATTTGCCATTTGATATTGTAAAGTATCAATCACCACAGAAGAATCTGGTTGATATATCTTAAATATAACATACATATTGCTATAAGGGTAATCCTTATTTACACGTACATTCAAAAACAAATTAGAAGGATTAAGAGTGTCATTTGTCTTATAAACAAAGGTCTTTATATCTTCTTTAGACCAATAGCCGTTAGTTCTTGAATACTCGTCAAATAAAACATGACTATCTTGTTTACAGGAAGTAAACAAGATAGAAAAAACACCTAATAATAGTAAGTACTTATGCTTGATCTGCATTTGGCTTATCATTTTGATTATTAGAATTTTTTGGTTTCTTATTTCTATTATTTTTATTCTTATTCACTCGTCCCTCTTTAGCACCTTCTGGTCGAGGGGTATTAGTACTTGAGTTACTATTTTGGTTTTTATTTGCTGCCTCTTTATTAGCAACATTATTTTTAGGTTTGGCTACTCTCTTTTTTGCTTCCCCCTTAGGATTATTTGCTTTTTGTGCCTCTTGATTTGTATTAACCTCTTTACCTTCATTAACAGTATCTCTACGATTATTTTTAGGTCTAGGGCGTTTATTCTGAGTTCTTGCATTTTCATCCTTTACCTTATCATCGCTCTTATCACGATTCTCATTAGCAGGAGTCGTTTTTACACGATCATCTTTTACCTGAGGTCTATTAGCTACTTTGCCATTCTCTCTAGTATTAGTCTCTTTTGCCTTTTTCCTAGGAGCTTTCTTTTTTCGCTTTGGTTGATCAAAACGAGTTACGCTATCTTCTTCAGAAAGATTAACTACATTTTCATCTTCTACCTCAAGCATATAGCTTTCAAGTTCTTGACCCTTTTGATCTTTACTATTAAGCTCAACGATCTCTTTAACTTGCTCAGTAGTTAATACATACCAATTCGCAGAGTTATTTGCGTAAGCAAACCACATCTGTCCTTTAAAAATATCTATTTTTTGACAGAATGCAATTCCTTTTACAGTAAATAACTTTGTATCTGATTCAGGCATATCTTTCAGAGCCTCAAGGTAAGTATCAAGCTCGAAATTCAAACAACACTTAAGCTTACCACATTGACCTGCAAGTTTTTGCGGGTTCAATGATAACTGTTGATATCTTGCTGCAGCTGTATTTACACTTCTAAAATCTGTCAACCAAGTCGAACAACACAATTCTCTTCCGCAAGAACCAATTCCACCTAATCGGGCTGCTTCTTGTCTAAAACCTACCTGTTTCATTTCTATACGAATAGAAAACTCTCTGGCAAAATCTTTAATTAACTGTCTAAAATCCACACGGTCACTAGCAGTGTAATAAAAAATTGCTTTTGATCCATCTCCTTGAAACTCAACATCAGAAATCTTCATCTCTAGGTTTAAAGCTATCGCTAATTCACGTGCTCTCATCCTTACAGGCTCTTCGCGATTACGCGCTTCCTGCCAGATATCAATATCTTTCTGTGTTGCTTTTCTGTAAATCTTCAAAATCTCACCATCCATATCAACATTTTTCTTCTTCATTTGAACTTTTACAAGTTCTCCTGTAAGAGAAACTATTCCTATATCGTGACCTGGTGAAGTCTCTGTAGCGACGATATCCCCCATAGATACAGACATATCTTTTGGATAACGATAAAAATCTTTTCTACCGTTTTTAAATCGTACTTCTACTATATCGAAAATTTCGTTGCCACTTGGATAAACCATATTAGACAACCAATCAAAAACTGCTAATTTATTACAACTATCTGTTCCGCACGTACCATGACTCTGACATCCTCTCGGGACCCCATTACTATCTTTTCCTGTCGAACAATTTGTACAAGCCATTTATTAAATTTTATATTTAGAATCCCAACTAAAGGGATGTATCTTAATTTACAATAATCGCTGTAAAGATACTATTTTTAGAAGTCTATTTAGAGATTTTTTTTACGATAAAATATTATCAATCTATTAAATAGTCATACACATCTACGTAATAGGATACTTTACAAAACACTGTAAAATTATTTAAATCATACTGAATACCACTAAAACAACGTTATCAGAGTTAAACGAATAAAAACGAGATAAAGTATAAAGACTATCAATACAGTAATTTAGATTGATTATAAAAAAACAAACGAATTAATCTTCTTCCAACTCTCCTCAAAATATCAATTCTACTTTAACTCCACGCAATAAAAAAACTACATCCTTTTTTCTTAAGACATAAATCAAGTAAGTAATTAAAAATCAATAATATATATTAAAAAAACCTAAATATAAGAAATAGATGCTATATCGTTAACTCCAGTATTGATAAGGCTTTGACGTAATTTCTTCAACACTTCTTCAACACTTCTCCATAACTACTCCATATAGAGGGCTTTTTGTTGAAGCAATCTTGAAGAGCTGTTGAAGGAATCTTGCAGAACTGTTGAAAAGAGCTACCTCGACAAGCAAGTTAGAGAACCAATAAGACTTCTATTTTTTATTACTAACCCATCAAAATCTATAACTTTTTTACAATCAACTCCTTTCTATGCTAAATCAGTTTAATTTTCATTAAATCACGAAGACATTAAATAAAACAACTTTTTAATATTTTATAATACAGAGAGTTGCTTTCTGAATTTCTATATACATTTAGTACTTTTGTTAAACACAATCATATTAGAATATGCAAAACTCAGAAATTATAGGAATACTTGGTGCCATACCTCAGGAGGTTAATGGAATCATCAATTTACTAAAAGGCACTATTGAAAAAAAAATAGGTAATAGAACATATTATGAAGGTTATTTAGGAAATCAAAAAGTAGTAGTAGTTTATTCAAGAATAGGTAAAGTCGCTGCAGCAGTTACTGTTAGTACTTTACTACTAGAATACAAAGTATCTAAAATCATATTTATAGGAGTCGCTGGAGGTATACATTCCGATATCAAAATTGGAGATGTGGTAGTTGCCAGCAACTTAGTACAATATGATATGGATGCTTCACCTTTGCGACCTAAATATGAGATACCACTCTTAGGCAAAACTTATTTTAATACTGACCAAGATTGGTCACACGAAATTGTTAGTAAAATCAACTCTTTACTACAACCTGAAACTCTTTCTCAGCATATTTCGAAAGACGAATTATCTAAATTTGAGATTACTGCGCCTAAAGTACATTTTGGTACAATAGCAAGTGGGGATCAGTTTTTCTCAACCCAAAACCAAAAAGACACCCTGCACAATAGTTTACCAGAAGTATTGTGTGTAGAAATGGAAGGTGCTGCTATAGCACAAGTTTGCTATGAATTCAACACCCCTTTTATAGTTATTAGAACAATATCTGACAATGCAAACCAAGAAGCCTCCTTTAGTTTTCAGTCATTTGTAGAAGAAATATCCCTTACCTACGGTAAAGAAATTATAAAAATGATAATAGAATAATATCAATAAAAAAACGCGCTAATAGCGCGTTTTTTCATATAGTTCAAAAATATTATTTTGCTTCTCTAATCAAGTAAATATATACTGGAAAGTGATCACTAAAACCTGGTATTCCATTTGTATTTCTCAATGGATAACCTTTGTACTGTCCAGTAGACTGAATCATAAAAGGTTTTTTATAGATTCTAGCTTTCCAAAATTTCCAAGAATCATGACCTTCTCTTAGATAAGGTTCTGTGATTACCATCTGGTCAAAAATATCCCAAGCATCCCTATAAGCTAATGTACCTAAACCATCTTTTGCCATTTTTTCCATTGGATTAAATAACCCTCCTGGTTTTACATTTGATTTTTTAGCTTCTGTTTTCAATACTTTTTTCATACTGTTATTATATGGACCATCATTCATATCCCCCATAGTAATAACTTTCGCATTAGGATTAATTGCTTGCAAAGAATCAATTATTTTTTTATTCAATGCAGCAGCAGCTTCACGAAGTGGGCTACTTCTTTTTTCTCCTCCTACTCTAGATGGCCAGTGATTTACAATAAAATGCATTTCTTCTCCATCTAATAATCCACTAACAAGTAATTGATCACGAGTATAAACTCTTACACCTTTCTCACCAGTATTTTTATCTACTTTATTCATATCATAGATATACAGTGTATGAGGTTGTGTGCTTATTGGTGTAAAGTGTTTTCTTGAGTATAACAATCCAACATCAATACCACGTTTGTCAGGTGAATCATAATGAACAATTCCATAATCACCAGGTGCTAATTGAGGATCTTTTACTAAATCTTCTAATACACCACGATTCTCCACTTCTGCTACACCAATAACTGCAGGCATTTGAGGATTATCATCTGTGCCAATTTGCGACATAACACGTGCTAAATTGTGTATTTTTTGATTGTACTTTTGAGAAGTCCATGATTGCGCACCCGTAGGAGTCCACTCTTCATCATAGATCTTAGGATCTCTAATAGTATCAAATAAATTCTCAACATTGTAAAACGCAATTGTCTGAATTTCAAATTTTTTATCCTGTGCTTGAACTCCAAAAGAGATAAACAACAAAAATAAAAACAGGCTTTGAATATTAACTTTCTTAACCATATTAATTTTTAGTAAAGTTTGACTTAATTCCTACAACAAAAGTAGTTAATATTCTTTTAATACTATACCTTTGTAATAGAAATAAGTGAAAAGCTTTTTTTTAACATAGCACTTTAATCATTTTTAATTTATGAAGAAACTTTTATTTAGTTTGTTCTTTGTGCTTCAAGTAGTTATAAACTACGCACAAGGATTTCAGGAAATTAAAGGGAAAGTTGTCGACTCAAAAACGCAAGCGCCAATTAATGCGGTACTTGCAAGAGTAGATGCGACTAACATTTCTACTTTAACAAACGATGAAGGAAACTTTACCTTAGAGAATGTTAAAGCTGGCGAATATACAGTTGTTATTTCTTACGTAGGATTTAACACTCAAAGATTCCCAGTTACTGTCGGGGCTACAGCTATCGACTTAGGAACAATATCTCTAGATGAAGATTTAGCTTCAACAGCACAAATGGGTTTAATCACCTTGACAGAAAACGATCTAGGAGATGATGACTCAGGATCTAGTACTTCTTCAGGTTTATTGCAAGCCACAAAAGATCCATTCCAACAAGCAGCAGCTTTTAACTGGGGATCAGCGTTCTTTAGAACTCGTGGTTTAGACAATGAATATGGAAGAACACTTATCAACGGTGTCGTAATGAACAAAATTTACGATGGCCGTCCACAATGGGGAAACTGGGGTGGTTTAAATGATGCCACTAGAAATCAAGAATTTTCTTACGGTTCTTCACCTTCAGACTACAACTTCGGTGGTATACAAGGTACTCAAGCAATGTCAACTAGAGCTTCTCACATTAGAAAAGGAGCTAAAGCTGGATTCTCAGGTTCTAATACTAACTACACTTGGAGACCATATGCTATCTATTCTTCAGGACTAGACAAAAATGGATGGGCATACGTAGTTTCAGCATCTTATCGTGGAGCAAAAGAAGGATTCTGGGAAGGATCTAACTATGATGCTTTATCTTTATTTGCAGCAGTAGAAAAGAAATTTAACGATAATCACAGTTTGAATTTCTCAGCTATATATGCTAAAAATAAAAGAGGTAAAAACTCTCCTGTAACTGATGAACAAGTAGACCTAAAAGGTTATAAATACAACTCTTATTGGGGTTGGCAAGGTGGAGATAAGAGAAATTCACGTTACAAAGACGTTGAAGAACCTATCTTTATGTTAACTCACTATTGGACAATAGATGATAAAAATACTTTAACTACTACAGCTTCTTATCAATTTGGTCATATCGCAAATAGTCGTTTTGGATATCAAGATAATATGAATCCTGACCCGACATATTACAGAAATATGCCAAGTTATGCTTTAAATAATAGTGATAGAGATACATGGGAATGGAATCCACTATATAAACAAGCAGAAGAAAAAGCAGAAGAATTTAGACTTAATGGTCAAGTTGACTGGGATTGGATTTATAATATCAATAGAGAAAATAACGGTGTTAGTAAAATCGTTCTTTATGAAGATAGACAAGAAGATAAAACTTTCTCATTTAACTCTAGCTTTAAATCTCATTTAACTGACAATGTAACATTAGATGCTGGTGTTCAATATAGACGCTTAAAATCATCTAACTTCAAAAAACTTACTGACTTACTAGGAGGTGATAGATATTTCGATATAGACAACTACCAAAAAGGTCTAGCAAGATACAATGATCTTAACAAAGTTAGATATGATGAAAAAGGTAACGTCATAAAAGATGATCACTATGTTACTAATCATGACAAATTTGGTTACAACTATAATATTTTCGCAGACGTAGTTGATGTATTTACTCAATTTACTTTTGACTATGATAAATTTGATTTTTATGTAGGTCAAAAAATTGGTTATACCAGATATGAGAGAGAAGGTCTTTATAGAAATGGAGTTTACGCAAATGACTCTTATGGAAAAAGTGGAGCTATCGATTTTAATAACTTTGGTTTCAAAGGTGGAGCAACTTACCACATAACAGGTCGTCATGCACTTAGTATGAATGTTGCTTACTATAATCAAGCACCTACTATCCGTAGTACATATGCAAACATAAGAGTAAACAACCTTGTAACTAAAGATCTTACAAACGAAGATGTATTTAGTATCGATGGTAGTTATATCTTAAGAACACCTACATTTAAAGCTAAAGTATCAGGATACTTATCTGAAATTAAAAATAGCACAAAAATTAACTTCTACTATGCTGATGGGGCTGGTATCACAGGAGCTGATGGTGAATTATTGAATACTACAACAGGAGGAGCTTTCGTATCGGAAGTATTAACTGGAGTAAACAAACGTAATTTAGGATTAGAAATTGGTGCAGAATACCAAATTACCCAAACAGTAAAAGCAACTGCTGCTGCTGCATTAGGTCAATCATTCTATACTAATAACCCTAATATCCGTTTAAATTCAGATAATGCTGGTAGATCATTTGATTACGGTAAAACTTACCTAAAAAACATTAGATCTAGTAATGGTCCACAAACAGCTTTATCTTTAGGATTAGAATATAGAGACCCTAGTTATTGGTGGATTACTGCAAATGTTAACTATTTAGATAACGCTTATACAGATGTATCTGCATTGCGTAGAACAGACAACTTTGTAATGGACCCAACTAATCCAGGTGAATATCTACCAAATATTACAGAAGGTAAACTTCGTTCAGCTTTAAAACAAGAAAAGTTAAATGACTTTACAATTGTAAATATTTCGGGAGGTAAATCATGGAGACTACCTAATAGAAACCTAATAGGTATTACTGCTAGTTTAAGTAACGTATTCAATAAACATTACAAAACTGGTGGATTTGAACAAGCAAGAAACGGAAACTACAAACAAGAAGTACTTAACAATCAAAGTGGTGTAAACACATTCGCTAATAAGTATTTCTATGGTTTTGGACGTAATTTCTTTGTAAACGTTTATTACAACTTCTAATCAAATCTATATTTAAGATATGAAAACAATATTTAAATCATTATTATATTTTTCGTTTGCAGGTCTACTACTTACAGGATGTGCAAAAAACGATGACTTCTCAGTTCCTAATGTTGATTATAACTGTGAAGAACCTAACCTTCATGTAAACAAAACTATTGGTGAACTTCAAGGTATAGTAACAGAAACATTAACTGATTATACCGAAGATGATGTAGTATCAGGTTATGTTATTTCTTCTGACAGAGGAGGTAATTTTTACCGTGAAATCTATATAGTTGACGAAGCAAATACTTTCTCTGCTTTAGTAAGAGCAGATATTAAAGGATCTTATGCAAGATATCCACTAGGTAGTAAAATTTATATAAAACTACAAGGAACAAAAATCCAGAGAAACAATGGTATGTTTGTTATTGGAGATAAAGACACTAGACCAGGTAAAGAAAGATATATCAGTTACATGGGAGATCCTGCATATAAAAAACATGTTATTAAAGGTTGTGCAAGACTTACTGATGATGAATTAGCTAAAAAATATACTACTACAGTATCTTTAAAAGAAGCTATTGAAACTGATAAATACTTAGGTAAATTAATTACTATTACTGATGTTCAGTTCAAAGAACAATTTAGAGGAAAAACTTTCTATAATCCTGCTAATGTTACAAATTCTGCAACAGAGAATGAAATTGAAAGTAAAGATCCAGTAAGTGCAAAAGTTATCTTTAGAGCAGTAGAGCAATCTAGTTCTTTTGCTAACGAAAAAGTTCCTAATGGAAGTGGTACAATGACTGGGGTAATGACTAAATTCCAATCTACTTACCAATTTATACCAAGATTTTTGGATGATTTAAAATTAGATCAACCAGTATTTGATGATTCTACAACTCCTGTTGAACCAGGAACTGTTGAACCAGGTAAATTCTTAGCATTCCCAGGAGCTGACTTTGAAGATTGGAATTCTTTCTTAGGAGTTATTATCAAAAATTCGCTAGGAGATCCAATGGCGACTGAAGGTAAAGGACTAGGATGGAACAACTCTACAGGTCTACAAATTAAAGGTATTGCTGCTCTTGATAGTAAAGGAAAAGCTGTTAATGGTGCATTATTTACTGTACAAGGCGTTAAAGCTCCTAAAGATGCAACAAAAATATCTTTCCTAATGAAAGGAAAAGCAGGAAAAAGCCTTTCTATTAATATCTATAAAGCTAACGGAACAAATTATTACGCATATAATTTAGAAAATGTTAGCACAAGTGTAGTACTACAACCTAATATGAAAGAAACGGTATTTAATGGAGTTCCTTCAGGAAGTACTACTAATAGTTATACAGGAAAAATTGACACGAAAGATCAATGGGTAAAAGTAACTTTAGATCTTACTACGATACAAAATGACTTTAATACTTCTGGTAGTGGTAACTTAATTGCATTTAGATATGGTCATACTGAACAATATGATTTAGTAATTGATGAGATCCGTTTTGACGACGGTACTCCTGTTGAAGGAGGTACGCCTACTGACCCAACAGATCCTACTGATCCAACAGATCCAGGTTCAGATTTACCAGAAGCAAAACAATTAAATGAAGATTTTGAAACTAGTGAAGCAATCGGAGATGCTAAAGAAGGAAGCTGGGCTACTAAAGAATTAATTCTTTCAACAGGTAAATGGTCATTTTTTGAAGCAGGTATCTTTGGAGACGATAACGACTTAAAAAATGGTACTAAAGCAATTAGATTAAGAGGTAACAAAACTTCAGAAGGATATATCCAAAGTGACTTCGTTGTAACTGGATTACAAAAAGTGGCACTTACATTTGGTGGTACAAACTTTAGTGAAGGTGGAGATACTGAAAAAGAGGTTAGTGTTGAAGTTTATTATTCAGTTGATGGAGGTAAAGAGTGGAAATCTGCTGGCAAAGAAATAGGTGAGAGAGGTAAATTAAAAAATGTTGAATTTACTATAAATGCTAAGCCAACAGACAAAGTTTCTGTAAAAATTCAAAACTCTTCTTTTACTAGAAGTTCTGGAAATAGAATACGCATAAATGTAGATGATGTAAAATTTATTAAATAATAAATATAATATCATCAAAACTAAAAGCTCGGCAATTGCCGAGCTTTTTTTATACCTAAAAACTACTATAGTATAAAAATCAAACTACTCAAAAAAATATTAATTCCAGGATAATAGGCAGTTCTAATTACCTATCATTAATTAAACATTAAACATCATAGAAGTATTCAAATAACTTATTTAAAAATAATAACTATAAGATAATTACAATAGTTGATTAAAGAACAGTAGACAAAATAACTTGCTGTATAATAATGACCTAACTATCATCTATTGTTTAACATAGTAATTATTTAATAAATGAGAAACATCTACTTACTTCTTCTCTTTCCAATTCTATTTTATTATCAAAATTGTAAGGCACAATCGTATTACTCAATACTAGGTAAAGTAGAAGATTACCTCTCTCATAAACCACTTGCTAATATTCAGATCAAGATTCCTCTTCTACAGAATAGAACACAAACAGATAATAAAGGAAAATTTCTAATATCTAATATACCCTTAGGTCATTATACTTTAACTATCAACAATAAAAACTATCTAATAAAGAATATTCCTATAACGTTAGACGAAAATATAAATCTAGGAACAATTTACCTTGAAGAAGACCAAAGCCAAGTGGCAAACCATATAATAATAGATATTAGTGATAATGAAGATACAGATGATAATAATGACTATACAACAGCGGTCTTATATGCCCTAAAAGACACTTACCAACAAGCAGCTGCATTTAATTGGGGTTCATCATTCTTTAAACAGAGAGGGGTAAATAATGAATATGGTAAAATTACTATTAATGGATTAATTATGAATAAGCTTTATGATGGCCGCCCACAATGGAGTAATTGGGGTGGACTAAATGATGCTTTGCGCGCCCAAACATATCACAATGGATCTACTCCTTCTGAACAGAACTTTGGAGGTATCGCAGGTCAACAGAATATGTCTACAAGAGCATCACATATTAAAAAAGGAACCAAAGTAGGTATGTCTTTCTCTAAAACAAATTATAATTATAGACCTTACGCACTCTACGCATCGGGGCTTGATCACAAAGGTTGGGCATATACCATTTCGACCTCATATAGAGGTGCAAAACAAGGATACTGGACAGGAACTAACTATGAAGCTACCTCCCTACTTGCCAGTATTGAAAAATGAATCAATCAGACACACAGTGTAAACTTCTCCTTCCTCTATGCTCAGAATAAAAGAGCCAAAAACTCCCCTATCACTGATGAACAGAGAGAACTAAAGCATGATAAATACAATTCATATTGGGGATTTCAAAATAATGATAAAAGAAACGCTAGATACAAGAATATAGAAGAACCAATATTAAACTTAACACATTATTGGAAGCTGAATGACAACAATACAATTACAACATCTCTTTCTCATCAATTTGGCATCATTGGAAATAGCAGATTAGGTTATACAGATAATATCAATCCTGATCCTACGAACTACAAAAAAATGCCTAGTTATTATTTAAATAAAATAGATTCTCAATACTGGAAATTAACTGCTAATGAATTTAACGATTTACCAGATGATTCAGATTTTAAGCAGGAAACTATAGCTCTCTTACAACAAGCTAAATCAAATAAAACAGCGTTTATTGAGAATGGGCAAATAGATTGGACTACTATTTATACCATAAACAGAGCTAACAATGGCATCAGTAAAATAATTTTGTTTGAAGACCAAAATAAAGATAATCAGATATCAATTCATTCTAATCTCCAAAGTCATCTCTCCGAAAGAGTAAAATTATATACAAGCATAAACTATAGAAATCTACATTCTGACAACTTTAAAAAAGTAATCGACCTTCTAGGTGGTACAAAATATTTAGATATAGATGCTTATCAAACTTTTGATAAACAAGACAGCAATCTAAACAGTCCTAATAGGTTTGTAAAAAGGAATGATACATTTGGATATCACTATAATATTACTGACAATGCAATAGAAACTTTTGTTCACTTTGAATTTTCTTACAATAAGTTTGAATTCTACTTATCACAAAAAGCAGGCTATACAGTTTATCAAAGAAATGGTAGATATAAAAATGCTATTTATCCCACAAATTCATTTGGTAAGAGCAAACAAACAGAATTTAGTGAGGTTGGCTATAAAATTGGAGGTACTTATTACATATCAGGACGCCATTCACTCAATTCTAATTTCGCTATTTACAATCAAGCACCAACGATAAAAAACACTTTTGCCAATATTAGAATAAACAACTCATTAACTCAAAATCTTCAAAACGAAAATATAATAAGTATTGATGTAAGTTATCAACTGAGAACACCAATAATACAAGCTAGATTAACCTCTTACTTAAACAATATTAAGAACACAACCCAACAAAACTTTTACTATGCAGATGGGATTGGTATTACTAATGACAAAGGAGACTATTTAACGTCTAATGGAGGAGCTTTTGTATCAGAAGTCCTTACAGGACTAAACAAGCGTAATATCGGCTTAGAATTCGGTTTGGAGTACAAAATAACTACATCTATCAAAACCACTTTCGCAGCATCAATTAGAAAATCTACATATACCAGCAACCCAAATGTAATAGTTAATTCAGATAATGTAGCAAACTCATTTGACTATGGAATTGCTTATTTAAAGAATTACAAGTTGCCTAATGGACCTCAGTCCGCACTTTCACTAGGACTAGAATATCGTTCTCCAAAATATTGGTGGATCAGTTCTAACATAAACTACATGAATAATTCGTACGTCAATATCTCTGCTATTAGAAGAACCAATAATTATATAATTAACCCAATTACCAGTCAACCGTTTGACAACTTAACTAACGAACTTCTAAGAACTACACTCAAACAAGAAAAGTTACCAGACTTTACTATTCTAAATCTTATAACAGGCAAATCATGGAAGTTACGCAATCGCAATATTATAGGTTGTTTTGCAAGCATCAATAATTTACTAAATCACCAATATAAAACAGGTGGATTCGAACAAGCAAGAAATGCTAACTATGAACGTGAACTCGCCAATACAAGAAGTGGTACAAATACATTTGGCAATAAATATTGGTATGCCTACAAGCGAAATTATTTCATAAACTTTTATTATAACTTTTAAACCACCTTAAAAATGCAAACAAAACTTATCAATACAATCTTTGCATTGCTATCCCTTCTAATACTAGTAAGCTGTGCTAAAAATGAAGATTTCGAAACTCCAGTAGTAGAATGTACTGAACCTCATATAGAAGAAACTTTATCTATAGAAAGTTTATATAATAATCTTAAAGAAGGCAAAGAAGTAATCTATTATAATCAGAATGAAACAATAACAGGAATAGTAATCTCTAGTGACCAAGCAGGGAATTTTTATCAACAATTAATTATTGTTGATGAAAAAACACAAAAGCCTTTAACCATAAAAGTAGATATTAAAGGAGGATTTGCACTATTTCCAGTTGGCACAAAAGTTTACTTAAAGCTTAATAATATCTATTTACAGTACAATTACGATATGATTACTCTAGGAGGAGGAATTTATGTAGCTTCTTCTGGCAATCGTTATCCAGACGTAATCACAGGCAAACTATTACAAACAAACCTAATAAGATCATGTGCCTTACTAAATGAAAACGAATTATTAGAGTACACTAATAAAGTTACAATAGAGCAATTATTAGAGGACAAAACATATTTAGGCAAATTAATACAGATAGACAACGTACAATTTGATAGAAACATTATTGGAGAGCGACTTTATGACGTTGATGCCTTAACGAATGATAAACAAGGCTATACGCTAAGGAGAATGTTAGACAAAAAAGAAAACGCACTAGAAGTTAGAACTGGACCCTATTCAAATGGTTTTAAAGATCAAATCATACCAAAAGAAAGTGGAACAATTACAGGTATCGCGAGTGAATATAAAGGAACAATACAATTTTATCCTCGCACAATGAAAGATATAAATCTTACTAAACCACCTTTTAATGAGGAAAATGATAATGATCAAAACTCCCAAGAAAACTTAATCCTAAACGGTACTCTCATCTTTAACGGTGCTGACTTTGAAAATTGGCAACTTTTCGAAAATCAAACTACAAATAAAAAAACACATCCGATTGTTAAACCAATTCTTGATAATTACCATGGTATTGCAGGCAAGCAGTCACTCCATATTCAAGGAAATACAGCAATAAATGAAACTCTATTTACGCTATCAAATATTCCCTCACATAAAAAGGCAACTCAATTGTCTTTCTTGCTAAAAGGAAAATCACAAAAAACAATATCAATTAATATATATAGAAAAGACGGAAAAGGTTATGATGTTTTTAATATTATAAATTACACTAATCCAGATGAAAACAACCCTGAAAATAATGCCACTATCTTATCTAAAAGTATAATTGTTAAGAAAGCCCCACTAAATAAAATTGGAAATGGCACAACCGCTTACACCCTCATAAATAAAGATAATGCAATTGATACCAATGGAAACTGGGTAAAGATTACCCTAGATATAAAGGATGTGAATTATAATGATATAGGAAATGGAAACTTCCTTTCCATACGAGTTGGCAATGAAAATAATTACGACATACAACTAGATGAAAATTAGATTTGAAGATGGAAATTCATCCGAAGAAGAAATAGAACTTCCGGATAATAGCGATTACTACTATTTAGCAAACTTTGATGACTGGAAAAACTTTCTAATAGATACTGGGAAGGAAAAAGTAAAATATGCAGAATTAGCAATTGGTCAAGGTAGAAATAATAAAAATGCATTGAGAATAAAATCTAATCCCAAAAACAATGATTTTATTTTTAGAATAGAAAATAAGAAAGTGCCGAAAGGCAAAAAGAAACTAACCCTATGGATAAAAGGGAATTCAGAGAAGTCTTTATCAATAAATCTATACAAGGATCAATACAAAAAGAATACTAAAGGCACAGATATTCAACAATATGACATTTTCAATCTTGGAACTATAACAGAAGAGCAAACAATTAATAAAACAAGTAGAACAAATTATACGGGAGTTATCAACACCAAAAATGAATGGGTAAAAATAACATTAGACTTGACTTCTATGGATACAGAATACAATACATCAACAAAAAATCATGTTTTTGGTATAAAACTTGGAGGGAAAGATAAAGAAGGAAAAAATTATAATTATGATTTACTTCTAGATAGTATTTACTTTGAATAAATACCTTAACCCTGCGGTGAATCAATATTTTATGATTAAATTTATGTATCAAAAGATGAAATTATGAAAAAGAATGTTTCAGAACAACTAGTAGAAATGCTAATTAGCATTGGTGTAAAAAGAATATATGCTTTAACAGGTGATAGTTTAAATCACTTTAATGAAGCCGTAAGAAAAAGTGGTAAAATAAAATGGATTCATGTAAGACATGAGGAAGTAGGTGCTTATGCAGCGGCTGCAGAAGCCGAATTAGATGGTATAGCGTGCTGTGCCGGAAGTTGTGGTCCTGGCCATGTCCATCTAATAAATGGTCTATACGAAGCAAACAGAGGACATATACCTTTAATTGCAATTGCCTCTACCATAAATACTAATCAGTTTGGAATGGATTATTTCCAAGAGACCAATACGTATAAACTATTTGATGATTGCAGTGTATATAATCAAATGGTAACAACACCTACTCAGCTACCACGTGTATTTCAGACAGCAGTTCAACATGCTTATGCAAAAAAAGGTGTAGCAGTAATCGGACTTCCTGGAGACGTATCAGAAATGGATGCAGTACAATCGGAGTCGTCAACTCAGATGTTTTTTCCTAAACCTATTATAAGACCAAACGACAACGAAATAAAAGCTCTTGCAACAGAAATAAATGAAGCGTCCAAAATAACGATATACTGCGGCATAGGAGCATCGAAAGCTCACGATGAGATATTGAGGTTGTCAGAAGTAATAAAAGCGCCTGTAGCCTACTCATTTCGCGGTAAAATGGGTATTCAATATGATAATCCAAATGAAATAGGCTTAACTGGTCTTCTAGGACTGCCAACTGCATATAATAGCATGCATGAATCAGACTTAGTTTTACTATTAGGAACAGACTTCCCCTATCAAGCATTTATGCCTACCAACAATAAAATAATTCAAATTGATGAAGCAACAGAACGCTTAGGAAGACGTGCTAAATTACATATGGGACTATGCGGTGATATTACTGAAACAATTAAAGCATTACTTCCCTATATAGAACTAAAACAAGACAATACATTCCTTGACAAACAACTTACACATTTTAAAAAAGTAAAAAATCACCTTAACACCTATGTGGCAACACCAGGAACCGAAAATAACATACAGCCAGAATACGTTACGTATGTTTTAGACTCATTGGCTAAAGATGATGCTATTTTTACAGTGGATACAGGTATGTGCTGCGTATGGGGCGCAAGATATATTACTTCTACTGGAAAACGTCATATGCTTGGCTCTTTTAATCACGGTTCTATGGCTAACGCAATGCCAATGTCTATAGGTGCTCAATTATCTCATCCACAAAGACAAGTGATAGCAATGTGCGGAGATGGTGGTTTATCAATGTTATTAGGAGATTTGGCAACAATCAGCCAATACAAACTTCCAGTAAAACTTTTTGTATATAACAATCGCTCATTAGGTATGGTAAAGCTAGAGATGGAGGTCTCTGGACTTATGGATACTGAAACAGATATGCACAATCCAGACTTTGCGATGGTAGCAACAGCTATGGGAATAAAAGGGTACACAGTAAGGAAGCCAGAAGAACTTCCAGAGACAATTAATCAAGCTTTAATGCATGATGGTCCAGCGTTAGTAAATATCTTCACTAATCCTAATGCTTTGGCTCTACCTCCAAAAATAGAACTAAACCAAATGCTTGGAATGACTAAGTCAATGGCGAAATTAATGCTAAATGGTAAGTTTGATGAATTATACGATACAATAAAGTCAAATTATAAACACATTTCAGAATTATAATTTATAACAAAAAAAAGAGCTAGTCGACTTGACTAGCTCTTTTACTATATAATAATAAGTTTATTATTTACCTAATGCTTCAGCACCACCTACGATTTCAAGAATCTCATTCGTAATAGCAGCCTGACGAGCTTTATTATAACTTAATTTTAAAGCATCTCTAAGCTCAGTTGCATTATCTGTAGCTTTATGCATTGCAGTCATACGTGCTCCATGTTCAGAAGCAACAGAATCCGCAATTGCCTTAAACAATTGAGTTTTTAAAGAAAGAGGTATTAATGTTTCAATAATTTCCTCTTTGCTTGGCTCATAAATATAATCAGATGACACATTGCTATCAGAATCTTGAGGCAATAATGGCAAAAATTGCTCAGTAACGACAATCTGTGTTGCAGCGTTTTTGAATTGATTATATACTATCTGAATAGAATCGTATTTCTCTTCTGCGAAAGCAGCCATTAATTGCTCAGCGATAGAAGCAACATTTTCAAAACTTAAGTGATCAAAAATATCACTTTTGTTTTCTAAAACATTAAAACTCTTACGCAAAATGTCATAACCTTTCTTACCAAATGTCAAAAGATCGATATTAGCATTACTAAACTCCCCTGACTTAAGTGCATTTATTTGCTTAATGATATTAGCATTAAAACCACCACATAAACCTCTGTTAGAAGTAACAACTATTAAAAGTACATTCTTAACTTCTCTCTCTTGAGAATAAACTCCAGAATTATCACCTTCTAATGTAGAACTAACATTCTGAATTAATTCAGTCAACTTTTCAGAGTAAGGACGCATTGCCTCAATAGTATCTGTTGCCTTTTTTAATTTTGCTGCTGATACCATCTTCATCGCAGAAGTAATCTGCATTGTTGAAGAAATTGATGAAATCCTATTACGTATTTCCTTAAGGTTTGCCATTTTTATAACATATATTAAATTGAATAAGCCGTTAGAAAAAATCTAACAACTTATTCAAATATAATTCTTAATATTTTGAAGAAACTTCTTTAGCTACTTTTTCTAAAACAGAAGTCAACTCATCAGAAAACTTACCTGCTTTAAGTTGATCTAACACATCTCTATGACGAGAGTTTAAAGCATCTAAATAATCTTTTTCAAATTCTTTTACTTTCGATACAGGAACGTTTCTCAATAAGTTTTTAGTTCCAGCATAGATAATAGCAACTTGGTCTTCTACAGTATAAGGATCATTAACTGCTTGTTTCAAAATTTCAACGTTACGTTGACCTTTAGAAATTACATTCATAGTAGCAGCATCTAAATCAGAACCGAATTTAGCAAATGCTTCTAATTCACGGAACTGAGCTTGATCTAATTTTAAAGTACCAGATACTTTTTTCATTGATTTAATTTGAGCAGAACCACCCACACGAGATACAGAAATACCTACGTTAATTGCAGGACGTACACCTGAGTTGAATAAATCTGACTCTAAGAAAATCTGACCATCAGTAATCGAAATTACGTTTGTTGGAATATATGCAGAAACGTCACCAGCTTGAGTTTCGATAATAGGTAAAGCAGTTAAAGAACCACCACCTTTTACGAATGGTCTCAATGATTCTGGCAAGTCATTCATGTTTTTAGCGATATCATCATCACCGATTACACGAGCAGCACGCTCTAATAATCTTGAGTGAAGATAGAAAACGTCTCCAGGGTAAGCCTCACGTCCTGGTGGTCTACGTAAAATTAATGACATCTCACGGTAAGCCACAGCTTGTTTAGATAAATCATCATAAATGATTAATGCTGGACGACCTGTATCACGGAAATACTCACCGATTGCAGCACCTGCCATAGCAGAATAAACTTGCATTGGAGCAGGATCTGATGCGTTAGCAGCAACGATAATAGTATAATCTAATGCACCTTTATCTTCAAGAGTTTTAGCGATTCCTGCAACAGTAGAAGCTTTTTGTCCAATTGCTACATAAATACAATATACTGGTTGACCAGCATCATAAAACTCTTTTTGATTTAATATAGTATCAATACAAACAGTTGTTTTACCAGTTTGACGGTCACCGATTACTAACTCACGTTGTCCACGTCCGATAGGAATCATCGCATCGATTGATTTAATACCTGTTTGTAATGGCTCAGTTACTGGTTGACGGAAAATAACTCCAGGAGCTTTACGCTCAAGAGGCATTTCATATAAATCACCTTCAATTGGTCCTTTACCATCGATTGGTTGTCCTAATGTATTAACTACACGACCAACCATTTTTTCTCCAACTTTAAGAGAAGCAATACGTCCAGTTCTTTTTACTGTAGAACCTTCTTTTACTCCTACTGAAGAACCTAACAATACAATACCTACATTATCTTCTTCTAAGTTTTGTACCATTGCTTCTAATCCGTTGTCTAAAACAACTAACTCTCCGTACTCAGCATTTGTTAACCCATATACACGAGCAACACCATCTCCAATTTCTAGTACAGTTCCAACTTCTTCTAAAGAAGCCTCAGAGCTAAATCCAGATAACTGTTTCTTTAAAATCGCTGATATCTCAGCTGGTTTAATGTCCGCCATTTTTATCTATATTTTTACACGAAATATCGTGCGGTGATTTTTTAATTCGTTAATTCTCTTTTTAAAACTTGTAATTGATTTGCAATAGAAGCGTTATATTGTCTATCTGCAATTTGTAATATAAATCCTCCTAATATACTAGGGTCTACAATATTCTTAACATTAATCTCTTTACCAGGAGCCAAAGTCTTAACTTTAGCAATAACCTTAGCTTCAAGATTAGCATCCATTGGGAATGCTGTTGTTACAGTAACATTTTCAATCCCTTTAAATGTAGCATATTGTTTTTGGAATTCAGAAGCGATACTACTTAAAATTTCAAATCTACTATTTGTTTTAAGCAATTTAAACAATTCTTTAGTTCCTTCATTAGTACTAGCAAACACCTCTAATAAGGCATTTAATTTAATGCTATCTTTAATAACTGGACTTGAAAGAAAAGACTTTAACTCATTGCTATGAGATACTGATTGAGAAATAAGGATCATATCATTATTTATAGCATCAGCATTTCCTTTTTCAGTGGAAATCTCAAGCATCGCCTTTGCATAACGTGCAGCTGCTCTTGTGCTTATCATAATGATCTAATTAATTTAATTTCACATCATCCAACATCTTCTCAACTAATTTAGTTTGAGAATCTTTGTCAGCTAATTGTTCTTTTAATAATTTCTCAGCGATTTCAATAGAAATAGAAGACACTTGACTTTTTAACTCTACTACAGCAGCAGCTTTTTCACTTTGGATAGCAGCTTTTGCCTGAGCAATCATTTTTTCTCCTTGAGCCTCACCTTCAGCTTTTGCATCAGCGATCATTTGCTCTTTAATTTCACGAGCTTCTTTAATTAAAGCATCGCGTTCTGTACGAGCTTCTGCTAATAATTTTTCATTATCAGCTTTTAAATTAGCCATTTCTCTTTTTGCGTTTTCTGCAGCTGCTAAAGCATCAGCGATACCCTCTTCACGAGCTTCTAATGCATTCACAATTGGTTTCCACGCGAATTTTCCTAATACAAAAACCACCACTAATAAAATGATGAATTGCCAGAAAAATAATCCAAAACTGAAATCGTTAATTAACTTATCCATTATCTAAAATTATACTTTTTAATACCTATGTTGTTTAATTAAGAAGTTTATCTGCAACCAACCGTTACAGATAAACTCTTTTTTCTTGTCTTGGATTATTTACCTAAGATTAAAGCACCGAATGCTAAACCTTCCAATAACGCTCCAATAATGATCATCGCAGTTTGGATTTTTCCAGCAGCTTCTGGTTGACGTGCAATAGCGTCCATTGCAGAAGATCCGATTTTTCCTAAACCATAACCAGCTCCGATTACGATTAAACCTGCACCAATAATGTTTGGTAATGTCATAGTGATTGAATTTATATTAATTAAACAAATTTACTATTTATAATGTGAGACTAATGAGCCTCTTCATGTTCGTGTTCAGCTACTGCCATTCCAATAAACAATGACGATAACATTGTAAAAATAAACGCTTGTAAAAACGCTACTAATATTTCTAAGAAAACTAAGAACGTAGATAAGAAGAAACCTATTCCAGTCGCTCCCATTGTTCCTAAAGATTCTTTCATTACGAATATAATTGCAATCAATCCAAAAACAACTGAGTGACCTGCTGTAATATTAGCAAATAAACGAACCATTAAAGAGAAAGGTTTGATCAATGCACCTAAAACTTCAATTGGAGCTAACATAATTTTCATTGGCACTGGTACACCAGGCATCCAGAACATATGTTTCCAATAATCTTTGTTAGCTGAAAATTGCGTAATAATGAATGTAAAGATTGCTAAACATGCAGTTACTGAGATACTACCTGTAACGTTAAATCCTAGAGGAGTTAATCCTAATAAGTTCAATAAGAAAATTAAGAAGAATACAGATAATAAATAAGGCATGAATTTTTTGTACTTAGCTTTTCCAATATTAGGAATTGCCATTTCATCACGTACATATAAAACTAAAGGCTCTAAAGCTCTAGCAAAACCTTTTGGTAAGTTATTTGGACCTGTTTTATAAGTTTTAGCTAAACTTATAAACATAATAAAAATCAAAATTGTAGTGAAAAATAAAGAAGCAACGTTCTTTGTAATAGAGAAATCAAGTGGTTTCTCATTTGTAGGGTTATGATTTTCATCATAGTTAATTGTCCCTGCTGCGTCTGTTTTGTAAATTTTACCATGGTATAATTTATAGAACTGACCGTCTTTTTCAACTATTTTGTTTCCGAAATCAAACTCAGAAGACATAAATATTTTAAGACCATTATCAATCAAAATTACTGGTAATGAAAAACCGTAATTTTTTCCTGTAGCTTCATCTGAAAAGAAAACGAATGAATAATCATCTGCTAAGTGATGCTTAATGTGTGCATCTACCTTGTCCTTTTGAGACAGCTCCTCTAAAACTTGGTCGTCATGTTCAGCAACTTCAAGTATTTCTGTAACAGACTGATCAATTTCTTGAAGTACTCCATCAGTACTTTGAGCATTACTTTGTGCGAATGAAAATACTGATGATGCTGTAAAAAATACAGCCACAAATAATTTCAGCGATGTCTTGAGAGTCAACATACCTTAACTTCTTGAATTTTTATGGTTCTTAAAATTTTGTGCAAAAGTACAATAAATCTTATATAATCATACCTTTATGCGAAACTTTTTTTACTAACTTTTTTCTACAGCAACGTTCTTATTTAAAATATGATAAGCGATATAGGCATCCCCTGCTAAGAAAATAAGGACAATTATTAAAAAATTATACTTAAATGTCTGATCTACCTCTTCATTATCTAATCCTTCTCTAGCAAACAAATAACTTGCTATTAATCTAAGTGTTATAACTCCTAAAAAAACAAAACCTAGATTATTTGGCATACTAGATTTCATTCCAAACATAGCAAAGAACACTCCTAATGTAAATATTAACTCAAATCCATAAAACCCTATTAAACTGTAACCTAAGTTATTAATAGAGTCTCCAAAATCTGTAAAACTTATAATCGCAAAATGCACTGCGAAACAAATTAACAAACTAACTATTACTTTTAAACCTACTCCTAATGCTTCTTTACTCATTTTGTTTACTTACGATTAAGCTGATTAACTTGTCTTATAACTTGGTACAAAGCTAATCCTACTCCAATTAACGTACAAATTTTATTTGCTAAACCGTCAGATAAATTATACTTAGCATCTAACCAATCTCCTAAAAGGTGAAATAAATAAATGGTAACCCCCATTTGCACAGGGATATTTATAAGCGCGAGCCATTTATTTGGCCCCTTATTAGGCTCCTTCAACAGCTACAACTTTTTTAGTATTCTTTGATTCTTTCTTCTCGTTTTGACTAAGTACTTCTTTTTCACCACCTAACATCTTACAAGTTACCTCTATCTTCCCTCCTGGTTCTACAGATAATCTTCCTACTATAAGTTCACCCTTTACAATAGCACTTTCTTTAATATGAAGAAGATCTCTAACGCGTAAAGTTCCTTCTACCTCTCCCTCAATATCAGCATTTTCACACTCTATATTCCCAAGTATCTTAGCATTTCTTCCTACAACAACTCTCCCTTTCACAAATAAATTCCCTTGGAGAATACCATCAAGACGAATATCACTGATTGATTCAATATCACCTCTAATAGTTGTCT
This sequence comes from Myroides injenensis M09-0166, assembly GCF_000246945.1. GTDB lineage: Bacteria > Bacteroidota > Bacteroidia > Flavobacteriales > Flavobacteriaceae > Flavobacterium > Flavobacterium injenense. The sequence continues at coordinate 11,896 of NZ_BAEX01000002.1, read as the reverse complement.
CTTCAACTATTCTATTCGTTTTTCCTAATTGATCTTCTTGACCTTTACTTTCTTTTTTAAACATAATACCCTTTTTTTTTCGACCATATAATTAATTGAACTAATTATCCTTAGCTAAGTAATCATTCCAATTTTTCTTAATTTGTACTACTATATAATTTTCTGCACTAATAGCATAGGCATCCCTTACCCCCATTGTTGAAATTGCTTTTTCGGCATCCTCTTTTGTTTTAAAACCATGGAGTACAATAAATTCCTCGTTTTTCTTATAATAATCTTCTGAATAGCTAATGCCAATTCTACTATTATAAGTCGCAAAATCAATAAACTTTCTTTTATCTATTGAAGCATTTTCCTGACTTGCAGAATTTATAAAGATGACTATTTTCCAATTTTTAGCATCAGTATCTGTAAATTCCCTACCTTCTAATTCTGGTACAATTGTAGACAAAATATTCTCTGCTTCTTTTCCTTCAGGTGATGAGCTATAAGTCAGGGCAACAAAATTAAGAGCATCTTTATAAGCTTCTATACCTTGCAGTCTTGCAATAATCTGAGCTTTTAATAACTCAAATTTACTAACATAATCATCATCATATCGTTCTAATGCATCATCTACTTCTTTGAGAGCTTTCTCATATTCACCAGACGAATACACTCTAAATACATTTGTATATAATTGTTCTGGAGATAAATCATCAATTTTATCTAATCCTATATTCTGCAACAGCTTAGCATAACGTGAAGCAGGATACTCCGAAATAATCCTTGCTTTTAATACCAAAGCTTTTTGCATATCAATTTCCAAATATATCTTATAAAGCTTATACATACTCGGTAATACTAATCTTTTAGCAGGTTCGAAAGTAAGTAAATCCTCAAATTTAACCGCTGCTATATCATATTTCTTAAAGCGCTCGCTATACATCGACCCTAATTGGAAATAAGCATAATCGCGATCTCGCTTAAGTATCGCAATCTCGTTTTCATCAGTAGGAATCTTGCCTACATAATATTCTACATTATAACGGTTATCTTCAGGTACGGCTACATTTTTCGATGATGTAGTACTAGTATTTTCATTTGAACTATTTGCTGCTAAATTACCGGAAGCATTGCTTACAGAAGATAATCTCCAGTTATCCACTAATGCACGATTTCCCCATTTTTTCTTAAATTCAAGTTTACCATAAGAAGATGCTTGAGTAGAATAGAAATAGAAAGATGAACGACCTTGCCCTCCCATTGAGGTATTTCCTAATGAAGCTTCAATAGCACTTCCGAAACTTGGCATATTAAAATAATCCGCATTATTATCGCGCTTCTTGCCTTTAAGAGTTGCTTGTAGTTTTCTGAAATCCTCTTTTCTGAGATCATCTACGTATTTTTGAAAATAATCAAAACGCTGCCCTTCATTCATTGCCACGAGTCTTAAGATACTATCATTTGTGTGTGCAACTTTTTCATAAGCAACCACATCTCTTAATGCATCTCTTCTCTTAACGATGCGCAAACGTTCTTTTGCCTTTTCGGGCAATAAAGAAAGAGCACTATCATAGTAAGAACCAGCATTAGCATAGCCTGCATTATTAAAATAAATCTCGGCAATACTCAAGTAATTATAAGCTTTCAATTGCTGATCTCCTTTTCCTGCTTTTACAGCTTTTTTTAAATATTCTAACGCTTTCTCATCTTTCGATATCTCTTCATAGAATAAACCTACTTGTCTATTTAAAATATCCAAATAAGGACGATTTTCTCTATCAGCTAATAATTTTCGATAAAGTTTTAAGAAAGGAATAGAATCAGAAGCTTTTACCTCTTTCAGTCCAAACTGTTGAGAATAAGCATGTATAGAATAAGGCTTTGGTGCCTTGCGTTTCATATTAATAATTTGCTCAAAGGCATGATGAGCCTCAGCTTTCTTATTTATACGAGCATAAAGCTGTCCTAGAATAAACAGGTAGCGACTTTTTATCTTATTTGACTTTTCAAACTCAATTGCTGTCTTTAGAGGACTAATAGCAGCTTCATAATTCTCTATATTGATATAAGCTTGCGCAAGAATAGCGTTAGCCTCTGCCTCCACAGACTTCTTCATTTTGCCACGCTTATCTTTTACAAATTCATTGAGATTCTTAATCGCTATATCATCATAAGACAATCGCAAATTAGCTTTTTCTCTCCAAACCTTAGCTTCATTTATCTTATCACTGTCTGGATATTTATATAAAATATAATTGAAAGCTTCTAAGGCTGGAATAAATCTACCATCAAAATATCGCGCCTTACCTAACAGTAGATAAGCTTCATCCATTTGCCAGTTTCGCTCTCTTCCTTTTATGTACATAGAGTGCTTCTGAATGGCTTTTGTTGCTTTATCCTCAGCTCTCGCAAACCCAGTACTTCCTTGATCTTCTACATTACTTTCTCCCTCTATAATAGAAAAGTTATCCAACACACTTCCTTGCTTTGAGGATATTGGAGTACTCACTTGGAATTCTTTACTAGGATCAGTTTCTATCTCTATGCGCTCTACAGGTAAGATCTCCCAAAAGTTGTCAAAATATCCCTCCTGCAGGGATAATAATGCCTCATCATAAGCTAAATAGCCATTGTACAAAATATTATACTTTGTAGTCATAGCGTGATATCCTCTATTTATTATCCTGTCTTTCTTAACTGAACAAGCTAATACAAAGAGTAAACACAATGGTGCTAATGAATATTTAAGTAACCTATTTTTCAAACTAATTAACTTTACATCAAAACTTTAAAATGCCATTTTTAGTATAGTATTAAACATCTTTTTAGCAAAAAAATTTAATAACCTAAACTCTTAAAAAATGGGTAAAACAAAGTACGTGATTTTTTTTTACAATTTAGAACTAACAAAAAAAGACTATTGCAATTGCAATAGTCTTTTCAGCTAACATATCTATATTGAAAAATAAATATACAGAATCAATAACCCTGAAATATGAACATCTACTCCATATCGCTATTGCGATTATTAAACATAAAAATAGCTTTCAAGCTCTTTGAAAGAAGTATCTTTTGTACTTACATCCTTCACAAGTCTGCCTTTTTCTAAAACTATAATACGATCAGAGACCTCGAAAGTGTGTTGTAAATCATGACTAGAAATAATAATAGTCATTTCGCGGTTTTCCATTTTTCGCTTTACTAAGTCCTTTAATCTTATCTGAGTAGTTGGATCTAAATTAGCAAACGGCTCGTCTAAGATTACATACTCCGGTTTTCCTAAAAAGCTAGCGACAATTCCTATTTTCTTCTGGTTACCCTTCGAAAAGTCTCTAATATATTTCTTTTGACCTAATACCTCATCATTAAAAAAGAAAGCATAATGCTCTATTTCAGCTCTAACTTGTTCTTTCGTCAATCCTTTTAATTCACCGACAAACGTGAAGTACTCCTCAGCTGTCAAATACCCAATTAAAAAAGTTTCGTCAAGAAAAGCAGAAGTATACGCTTTCCAATGATCACTCTTGTCAACCGCTTCACCATTAGAATATATTGTACCTGTAGTACTTTTAATTAAGTCAAGTAATAGACTAAACAAAGTTGTTTTCCCTGCTCCATTATTACCAACTAACCCAATACTCTCCCCTTTCGGTATTTCTAGTGATTCAATATTTAATACCTCTTTTCCGTTATATACTTTAGTAATATTTTCTACTTTAATCATGATTTTCAATTTTTTAGTTTGTTTTTTTATAAGCTTTTAATGCATCGTATTTTTCTTTTAAATACAACTTTTCTATATATCTAAAAGCTAATTTGGTACAACACATTCCAATAATACCTGCTATGACTAATAATAGAATTCCTACAAAAAAGCCAGATACTAATTTCCCAATATAGAAAAGCAAGATAGGAGCTAAAAACATTGGTAAGCTAAGCACAATAACTTTAAGATTAAAAGAATTTTTATCTCCAAATACATTTTTATTTGCAGTCAAATCAATTGGAGATTTTAAATAAGCCCCAGCATACAATACAAGTAAACTATTCACTCCAATATTATATATACCAACTGCTAAAATCAAATAGAAAAGTTCAGTGCTAAAAATGATATAAAATGTTCCCAATAGTGTAGAGATAATAGTCGCAATAATAATTAATAACCATTTAGATCTCAGATAATCTGCATAGCTAACATTTTGTGTCATTAATAAGGGATAATATGCAGAATCCCAACTTGGTACATATTGACCAAACATCATTAAAAATCCACCTGTAATAAAAAAGGCCATAAAAATAAACATCCCATCAGAACGTCCTCCAAATGAATTCTCTCCAACAAACACTAATCCATAAAATAGAAATAAAATGCTCATTAATACAGTTGTCTTTGCCCTTTTATTTCTTGTAATAAGTTTAATGTCATTTTTTAAGAAGATTGAATAACGTCCAAAACGATCTAGCCAACCCATCTCTTGCGTCTTACCTACAGTAATTTTTTCAGTAACCAAACCATCTAAGTAAATGTTGTTGAGATAATACTTAAAAGTAAGATAAATCAATCCTACCACTACAGCTAAATATAATACAATAGAAACTGGATACTCATAACTGGCATAAAATAAAGGTTTTAAAAACTCAGTAATGTCAAACAAGTCATAATACTGCGCCAATCCTAATATCAGAAATACTCCAACAACTATCCCAAAAACAGTCTTATACGATTCCATCAGAATAATAATGAAATGAAGAGAAACGATAATACAGTATAAACTCAACGCCCATATTAATGTATTTATAACAGGAGTTCCCTGAGATAAACAGACAATAGTAAATGGAACTAAAAAGAATAATTGAATAAAATTAAATACCGATAGAAAACTCTTACCTATAAAATAAGATACAATACGCTTGCGAGGAATATTAAGAACAAGCAAAGGTTTTAAATTTCCAACAGGTAGTTTCTGAAGTAAAAAACGATAAATAAATTCACTAATAAAATAGTAAATCGCGTACTTGCTAATAAATTCAATAGGAGTAAAATCTGAGAATTTATCTTCTATTAAAAAATAGGCTCCAGTACCTCCCCCTAAAAACATTAAAGCAATATAAACAATAGCCATCCACTTTAGTACTTTAACAACCGTATCTATACTTTGTTGGTTACCACGTCTAACGCCCTTTTTCTCTAACGCCAATAACAATTTATTCATAACATTTCAATTTCTTACTTTAATGAGTCTAGGAAATTAAGAAATTGTTACAATAAACTATATATTTTATTAAAGAATTCAAAATTAAAAAATATAAATAACTAAAAACAAACCAGTTACAATTAAATTTATATATAGAAAAAAGCCGCCTCTTATTAAATACAAGAGAGCGGCTTTTTTTCCAAAAAATAACTAAATGATGATAGACCCTTAAAAAACAAATATGATGCCAAAAAAAGATAATCACTATCTAAATAAATTTTTAATGTAAATTTTCTAGATCCAAAAGCTTCTTATTTCTACTTTAATAAGAGCATTTCTTCAAGAAAATACACATAATTATAGCTAACGAAGCTATGTCGTCACCAGGATGATGCCGCAGTGATGCCGCTATGATACCGCAATGATGCCGCTAAATACCCACTTTTTAGCGGCATCATTACGGTATCAACATATAATCAATGCGCGATCAATAGCTACTCGTTTAAAAAAAGACAACTTTAATTATAAAATTTCATTATACTCAACACATTGAAAAACAAAGTATCTAGCAGAATTATCCCTACATTATGATGCATTAGAGATTATAAGCAAGAAGATAAAATCAAATAATTTTATATTTGTATCAAATTCAAGTAAGATGAAAAAAGATATTGAAATTCCAGAGGTAAGAAATGTTGAGATAGCAATTGTGAAAGAATATAATGAAGATTTTCTTTCTGATGCTTGGTATGCTTATTTATTCAATAATAGTGATCAGGATATCGAAGCAGTAATGATTGTCTCTCAAGCTGAAGGCGAAATTAATGGAGAGCAAAAAAAATCAAGCTTATTTAGACATGCTTTTCCAAAGGTCGCTCCAAAAGAAACTCAAAAAATAGAATTATTAGATGAAAATATATTTCAACTGACAAATATTTTTATGCTTACTTATTTCCAAGAAGGCAAATTATTTGACAAAAACTATACTTTCCCAGCTAATACTATAAAGACAGAAAATTTATCAAGCCTTGCTTTTACAGACAAAAAAGGGATAATAGCAAAATAACATCCTCTAGATTAATACTAGGAGATAGAAATAATCAAAAGCCGTGCTTATCGCACGGCTTTTTTTACATATAAATAACATAATATAATATATTTTTCACTATTTTTAACAGTTAAACCATCATTTAAACACTGTAATCAAGCTTATGAAAGATATTATTAATTTAAATATAAGAATCAAAGAAGATTTTATTCTACTTCCTATCAATGATGCAGACCCCATAAGTATAATAACCTTTAGAGATGAAACTGACCAATCAATCCTACAATTTACGGCTAGTATTACTCAGAATACAGCTACATATTGGTTACCGATTGATATCTCCAATTACAAAGGTCACCATATTACAATTCAAATAGCTTCTAATAACCTTACCCCCGATATTAAAAATGTAATAGATAATACGCAGTATCTTCCTTCTAACAATAGGGAAGAATATCGCCCTGAATACCACTATAGCGCGCCATTTGGATGGATTAATGATCCTAATGGCTTATTCTATAAGAATGGTGTTTATCATTTATATTTTCAGCATAACCCCTTTGGAACGAAATGGGGAAATATGAGCTGGGGACATGCATCATCTAAAGATTTAATAAAATGGGAAAATCATCCTGTAGCGCTTCTACCTGATGAAATGGGAGAGATATTTTCGGGAAGTATCATTATTGACAAAGAGAACAATGCTTTGTTGGGTTCTGATATGACATTAGCATTCTATACCTCTGCAAAGGAAAATCAAGTACAATGTTTAGCATACAGTAATGACAACGGTATTACATTTACTAAATTCAACGAAAATCCTATCTTAAAAGATGAAGATAAAAAGGATTTTAGAGACCCTAAGGTATTCTGGCATAATGGTACTAAAAAATGGATTATGGCGCTAGCTACCGGACAGAGCATTACGTTTTATTCTTCTTCTGACCTTAAGGGCTGGGAAAGACTAAGCGAGTTTGGCAAAGGTATAGGTAGCCATAAAGGCGTATGGGAATGCCCAGATCTATTTGAACTAAAATCTGGTAAAAAGAAAAAATGGGTATTATTAGTAAGTATTAATCCTGGAGGTCCTAATGGTGGTAATGCTACTCAATACTTTCTAGGTGATTTCGATGGACACACTTTTACTGCTGATCCTTTATCATATCCACTATGGCTTGATTACGGCAGAGATAATTATGCGGGGGTAACATGGCATAACTGTCCTAAAAATAATAAAACCTATATCGGCTGGATGAGTAATTGGGATTATGCAAATGATCTTCCTACCCAACACTTCAAAAATGTGATGACATTACCGCGTACAATTGATATCGCTACTTTTAATAAACAACTGATACTAAAAACGTACCCTATTAAAGAGGTTAAAAAACTTCGTATTGAAAAAAAGGATTTCTCAACGAGATTACTCAATAGAATGTTTATTATTAAATCTTTTCTTGAAGATAATCAAGGGGCATACGAAGTTATCCTAGAATTTGATATTGTCGAAAACACTACTTCTAGTGTGAGTATCACTCTTTTTAATGAAAATAATGAAAAGCTAAATTTTAATCTTGATTTAAGAAAGTACCTTCTTACTACCAACCGCTCTGCAAGTGGGATTACAAAATTCAATAAAAAATTCAGTCAAGGAGATATAATTGCTCCTTTAGAAAAGACGAATCGATATAAAATTAAACTTTACATCGATAAATGCTCCTCTGAACTATTTTTAAATAAAGGTAAGATTGCATCTACTAATCTTATATTTCCCTCAGAACCTTATAATAATATAAGGATAGATGTATCAGATGGGGTAATCGATATTACCAAATTTAGAATTTACAAATTGGCTGATTTGAATAATTAAGTATAAGAGCATTGTTTGAGTTCTTTCCAAGATTAACAAACAATGCTCTTATTAATATAAGTTATATTATTTCTTTTTTGGGCGGAAATAAAAATGAAGCAATTACAGATAGAAGCAATACACTTGCAATAACTATTAGCGACACCATAGAATCGATATGTACAAATGGTGAAATAATCATTTTAATACCAATAAATGATAGGATAATAGCTAATCCGTATTTCAGTTTAGAGAATTTATCCATAAAATTAGCTAGTAAGAAATATAATGAACGCAGTCCTAAGATTGCAAATATATTTGAGGTATATAAAATAAAAGGATCATCAGGTGCTATAGCAAATATCGCTGGTATACTATCTACTGCAAAGACTAAATCAGTAAATTCTATTACCATTAATGCAACAAATAAAGGGGTTACCATACGCACTCCATTCTTTACGGTAAAGAACTTTTCACCATCGTAGTCATTGCTCACTTTAAAAAATTTGTGTACCATTCGCACTGCAAAGTTTTTACTTAAATCTTCATCCTCGTGATGGTCATCTTTTGCAAACCATGATTTGATCCCCGATACTAATAAGAAAATTCCAAAAACAGTTAAGACAACATTAATCTCTACAGATTTACCAAATAGTTCAATAGCTGGCAAATAAGTCTTATTGATAATTTCTACACCTGCGAATATAAATATTGCCCTAAAGACTAATGCTCCAATAATTCCCCAAAAAAGTACTCTGTGATGTAGTTCTTTAGGAACTTTAAAGAATGTGAAAACCAATATAAAGACAAAAAGGTTATCTACTGAGAGTGCTTTTTCGATCCAATAAGCAGATTGAAAACGAGCAAAGTTCTCAAAGTCCATATAATAGTATATCACACCACTAAAGCACATTGCTAAGCCAATCCAGACAACTGTCCATATAAGCGCTTCTTTAGTAGTTACCTGATGACTGTGACGATTAAAAACGCCTAAGTCTAATAATAACATTACAAATACTACAATTCCAAAGACTGCTAAAAGCCCTGGGTGATTAATTAAATGATCCATTGTTTAAATTTTATAAAGGCAAAACTAAATATTAAAAATTCCACCAAGAGAAATATACGTAAACATCTTATATTAAAACAGTTACACTCAAATAAAAAAGCAATAAAAAGAACATATAAAAAAACAACCTACTGATTTTCAATAGGTTGTTTCTATATTTTTTATCAAAATAAAAAGATGCCGTTTACAAAAAAATTAATCTAATTTTTCAGTTAGCTTTCTAAATATCTTCTTAGGATCTTTACCATTGTATAGAATATCATATACTGCATTGATAATTGGTGTTTTAGCACCTAACTTCTGATTAAGTTCATAAGCACTTTTAGTAGCATAATATCCCTCTGCGATCATATTCATTTCCATTTGTGCAGATTTTACTGTGTAACCTTTCCCAATCATATTCCCAAACATGCGATTACGTGAGAATAAAGAATACCCAGTAACTAACAAATCTCCTAAATATGCAGAGTTATTAATATTACGTTTCATGCGGTGCACTTTCTTAATCACTTTCTTCATCTCCCTAATAGCATTACTCATTAGTAGAGCTTGGAAATTATCACCATAACCTAACCCATGCGCAATCCCACAAGCTACAGCATATATATTCTTTAATACTGCTGCATACTCCGTACCGATTATATCGTCTGTAATTTTTACTTTGATATAATGACTACTCAAGCACTCTTGAATGACTTTTGCATGTTCTTTATTACCACAAGCTATTGTCAAGTAAGATAGACGTTCTAATGCTACCTCTTCTGCATGACATGGCCCCGTAATAACAGCAATATTATTATAAGAAATATTATAGGTAGTATGAAAGTGTTCACCTACGATAAGACTTGTTTCAGGTATGATACCCTTAATTGCAGAAATAATCACTTTCCCCTCTAAACTCACATAAAGTTTCTCCATTTCTTTCATTAAAAATGCAGAAGGAATAGCAAATATTACATAGTCAGCGTAAGATATCGCTTTATTAATATCATTAGTTAAGAATAGTTGTTCAACATCAAATTCTACAGAACTAAGATAGTTAGGATTGTGATAATTAACTTTAATTTCTTCTAAAGCTGTTTCATTTCTCATATACCAAGCAATCTTCCCTAGATTTTCACTTAGCATTTTTACAATAGCTGTAGCCCAGCTACCTCCGCCTATAACAGCAAATTTTGGATAATCATTCATAATTTTAGATTATATCTCTGCCAAAAGTAAATAAAAAACCTATTGTAAACAATTACGTGTATCTTTAGGTTTGCCTCTTGTTAAAGCATACTATTTAATAAAAAACGGCTTTTAGTTGTTTTTTTCTTCTAAATATTATAATTCGCAGGAAAAAATGCTTTGTATGCCAAAATGAATAACTGAAAAATTAATCACTAAAAAAGTATTAATTTTTCAGTCTTCATATTGGCTTAACATAGAAGTTTAATAACTCATCGTAACTATCTCTTTAATATGTGCTGGAGTTATATTTTTTTTCTCTCCCATAGCTATCCAACCTCTCTCTTCAAAACGCTGTTTAATAAACTCTGCAGCCTTTAGATAGTCCTCTGTATATTCTGATAATTTCGTCTGTATTCCCAATGAATGAAAGAACTCTTCCATTTTCTCAATGGTCAAAAGTGCTTTCTCCTCATTAGTACCTTCATTAATATTAAATACACGTTGTCCTAATTGCACTAATTTCTCTTGTTTAGTAGCCAGCATTACTCTATAGAGATTAGGACCTACAATCGCTAATGTACGTGCATGGTCTATGCCGTATAAAGCAGTTAATTCATGACCAATAGCATGTGTTACCCAATCTTGCATCACCCCTTTGCTAATCAAGCCATTTAAAGCCATCGTGCAACACCACATATAAGTAGATGCTGCTTCATAATTAGTAGCATCCGCTAATACCTTAGGAGCTACTTCAATTAAAGTAGATAATATTCCCTCAGCAAAACGATCTTGTAAAGGTGTATCTTGTGGATAGGTTAAATACTGTTCTAAAACATGAACGAAAGAATCTGCTATACCGTTTGCTATCTGTTTTTGTGGTAAAGAACTAATTACTGTAGGATCACAAATTGAAAATTGTGGATATAAGGGTTCGCCCTGAAAAGATAGTTTCTCTTTAGTCTCTTCAATTGTTACTACAGCGCCATTATTCATCTCACTTCCCGTCGCTGGTAATGTTAATACTGCACCATAAGGCATTGACTTCCAATCAACATTCATCTTTTTTTGGACAATATCTATTGGGTTTCCAGAATAATAAGCTGCAGCAGATAAAAACTTAACTCCATCTATTACACTACCCCCTCCTACTCCTAGTATAAAGTCAATCTTTTCATTATGGATAACTTGTAGTGCTTTTGATAATGTCTCAAAGCGTGGGTTAGGTTCAACTCCTCCAAACTCTGTAACTGTTTTACCTTCCAAAGCTTTCATTACTTGGTCATATACGCCATTTTTAAAAATACTTCCTCCTCCATAGACCAATAATATATTGGCATCAGGCTTTATCTGATTTGCAATTTGGTTGATTTGACCTTTACCAAAAAATAAACGTGTTGGATTATATAATTCAAAGTTTAACATACTATCCTTTTTTTAATTCATACTAAAATTACTACCAAAATCACTAATAGCCTACATCTTTCTTTATTTTATGACAAGCTTAAGTACTTTTTATAAATTAATCAAAAAGAGGAAAAACTGTAATATGTATAAAAAAAGGAATGCTTAAATGCATT
>NZ_BAEX01000003.1 GCF_000246945.1 Myroides injenensis M09-0166 | reverse complement strand
TATTTCATAAAGTTAAGTTTGGTTTATATAAAGCGTTTATGATTGTGTTTGAAATGACAACTTCTACAAAAAGTATCTCTAGTATTCAAATGGGTAAACGTTATGGTATAAGCCAACCAACAGCATGGGGATTTATGCACAAAGTACGTATAGCTATGCAAAGTAGTGAACAATATCCTATGACCCAAACAGTTCATGTAGATGAGTTTGTTGTGGGAGGATATGAACAAGGTAAACCAGGGAGAAGTTATGATAGCAAAAAGACTAAAGCTGTGATAGCTGTGGAATTAAATACTCAAAGCAAAGTAAAAAGAGCCTACGTTAAGAGTATTGATGATTACTCAGCTAAGTCATTAACTACTATATTCGAACAACATATTTCACAAGATGCTAATGTAGCGACGGATAAATAGAGAGGGTACAATCCTTTGAAAAAGAAATATAATATTACTCAAAAAGAAAGTGATAAAGGAGCTAATTTTAAAGAATTACATGTAATAATTCACCAACTTAAATCCCGGATTAGGACAGTACCTTCACATATCCATAAGAAATACATCCAAGCTACTTTAATGAATTTGTATATAGGTTAAATAGATCCTTATTTAAGGAAACTATTTTTTATAACACAATTGTTAAGATGGTTAAGGCAAAAACAACTTCTTTAAATATGATTAACGGAAACTAAACAGATAACTCAATAACTTTTAAAGGATGATCAACAAATGTAAATCATCTTTTTGGCTCTTTTTTACAGAAGCGTTTTATACAATAACCAACCTAATATTAGGGAATCTAAACCTTAAAATGACTTTTTAAGGTTCGACTAGCTAACACCTCCCTTTGTAATGGTGTGTGGGGCACTTACCCCCTAGAGTATTTCCCATGCTAGTTACACAAACACAAGGGACTGTCTTAAAAAGACAGCCCCTTTTTACATAATCAACATAATTCACTTAAACTCATACTAACTTAAAGTGAATTTTAAAATAAATCTAACAATATTACAACTTTAATCTTAAATACTCTATTTAATCATCTGAGTCTTTTGGCAGGGATTCAAAAAAGTATAATATTCCATTATAATCTATATTAATACTATTTTGATCACTTTTATAATTAAATTTTAAATCACCAAGACCTTCTGCATTATCATTTCCTACCCCTAAACCATTATTGGGTACCTTAAACTCTGTGATTTGTAAATCGTAGGTACCAAAATTAGCACCAGTTTGACCATTTTTTGACTCTGCAATAAAATCAAATTTTGTCATAGCAAATACGTAAACTAACTCAACTTTTGTCTTTCTACTAGGCAGTATTCTAGATCCGTAATCTATTACCTCTGTTCCATTTGTAACTATAGAGGGATTCTCAATATAAAGAGTCAAAGACAACAAATTAAAATCATCTCCATCACGTGAAACAATATTATACACATATTGATTAGCCGCTGTACCATCTTCTAGAAAGTAAACCTGATCAACTAATCTATTATTACCGTTGTGATCTATCACATTAGCTATCTCTATATTTACAACCACAACATCAAGACCATACTGGTTATCATTGATAGTAAAAAGAGGTTTAACCTCTACTACTAATTCTTGACTATCGCTATATCCTTGTGCATTAGCAATAAAAACATAAGTTCCAAACTCCTTAATTAAATAATCAAAACCACTCAAAAGTTTATCTTCAGTCTTATCATATATCTGTGCATTTTCTACATCATTACCTTTATTATCTTTTACCACAAAGTTTACTGTATCTCCAATCTTTGGGTTTCTATTTGTAATAGACAGTACAAGGGTAGCCTCTCCTTGATCTTTAACAATTATTTCTATAGGTGGGCTATCTTTACATCCATTCTTTTTAGCTATTACCTGATAAACTCCTACTTCCTCAAACATATGAGGTGTATATATCCGTGTATCATTAATAAATAACTCTGCCTCTGGGTCTCGCTTATTATCCAACATAGTTGTAAACTTGACATACCCCCCAACTCCTACTTCATTTTTGTTAGCGATCAGGGTTAACTCTCCCTTCTTTACCTTGTTAGTTGAATTATCATCACTACTACAAGAGAGTACTAAAACAACAGTTAATAAAAACAACAATAATCTTTTCATATGTATTCATTTAAATATTTGATAAAACAACAAAAAAATAACACATAATAATTACACAATTCAAATAGTTACAATATTATTTATAAAAACAAATAAATAATTAAACAAAAAATTAACATAAATTAGATATTTCGGTTCGATTTGTGCCAGTGATTCCGTTTCGATTTGCGCCAGTTTTCGGTTTGATTTGTGCCACTTAAAATTACACTTGTAGTTATTTCGGTTCAAACCGTGCCACTTTGGAAAGTTAATTACATCTATCTTGTTCTTTTCAAAACGATAAGATATGGCTAATAAACTTGAACCAATGGACTTAAAACAAATTATTACCTTACATTTAGATGGCTGTAGCAATCGAAAAATAGCTACTACACTAAGTATTTCACGTAATACTGTCAATACCTATATGCAACTCTTTACTGCCAGTGAGTATTCACTTGAGCAGCTCTTATCGTTTGAGACACTTCAATTATCAGAGCTTTTTTCTAGTTTTACTACTGTTGATACTCAGCGTCATAATGCATTGATGTTGTACTTTGAAATAGTAAATAAAGTTCGTAATCATCCTGGTTTTACCTTTCTCTATCACTATAGTCAATATGCTGAAACTGCAGAAAATCCCTATAGTTATACTCAGTTTATGGAACACTATAATCGCAAGTATAAACAAGAAAAAGTTTCAATGAAGTTAGAGCATGAACCTGGCAAAGAAATGTACATAGACTTTGCAGGTAAAAAGCTTTCGTATGTAGATAAACATACAGGAGAAATAATACCTGTAGAAGTTTTTGTGGCTATCCTTCCCAACAGTCAATACACCTATGTTCAAGCATGTGCTAGTCAAAAGAAAGAAGATTTAATCTAGTGTTGTATCAATGCCTTACACTTTTATGGAGGTGTTCCTCTGGCTATTGTGTCTGATAATCTAAAATCAGCTGTATCTCGTTCTAGTAAATATGAAGCTCAGATCAATCGAAGCTTTAAAGACTTTGCCTCCCATTATAGTTGTGTTGTAAATCCAACAAGAGCCTATTCTCCCCAAGATAAAGCCCTTGTGGAGAACGCAGTTAACTTAGTGTATCAGAGAATCTATTATCCTATTAAAGAGATGACCTTCTTTTCCTTAGAGGAGCTAAACCAAGAAATAAAAACAAGATTAACTCATTACAATGGGCTGCTTTTTCAGCGTAAGGAAGCAAGTCGCGTAGAACTGTTCCAGTCTGTAGAAAGGCAATATTTAAAAACTCTGCCATCTTCTAACTATCAAATCAAAGATTATAAAAGAGCTAAAGTACAAAAGATAGGTTATGTATATTTCTCACCTGACAAAAGCTATTACAGTGTTCCTTACCGTTATATAGGATATCATACCACGATTCATTACACCAATACCACAGTTGAAGTTTATTACAATCATATACGCATAGCCCTGCATAAACGAAATCCTACCAATGGGTCGTATAACACAATAAAAAAACATCTATCAAGTACACATCAATACTACACTAGTTGGAGTCCAGAATTCTTAAAAAAGCAAGCGCAACTTCATGGCGAGAATGTAGTGAAATGTGTAGAGAGAATACTTGATAATGTTGAATATCCTGAAATAGGGTATAAACGAGTTATGGGAGTAATACAGCTACATAAAAGCTATGGTTCAGATAGATTAGAAAAGGCCTGTGAACTTGCTTTAAAAGAGAACATAGCAACTTATACCCACATTAAAAACATCCTTCATCACAAGATGGATCTCAATCAAGAAACAATACAACAACTCAACGCAGATACTCCTCATATCCCTTCACACACCAATATTAGAGGAGCTTCTTCTTATCAATAAATTTTAATCATTAATTATATGGATAACAATCAGACTATCGAAAAACTAAAAGCAATGCGATTAAGCGACATGGTTTCATTACACAACAGACACATGAAAGACAACACAATCACATCTTTTACCATTGATGAATACATTGCTTTACTAACAGACCATGAGTATGAAAACAGACAGAATAGAAAAATAGAAAGATTAATTAAACAAGCTAATTTTAGGCAAAATGCTAGTATTGCTGATATTAATTATACCCATAATAGAGATCTTGACAAAAATGCTTTTAATAGGTATCCACCTGAGCAACTGCATCTTTCACAAGCTAACGTAAGATAGTAAGTTTGTCTCAAATACTAAAAAGATGAACAAACAGCAAATCATGTATTCTCATGTAGAGGATTGGAAAGGAAGTGGGTTAACGCAGGCCGTTTACTGTGAAGAGCAAGGATTAAAGTTGCCAACCTTTAGTTATTGGGTTCGAAAATATCATAAAGATCACCAACAAGATAATTCGAGTAGTTTTATCGCCATTAGTAAAGATCATTTAATCAAAAAGGAATACGAGATTATTTATCCCAATGGAGTTAAGCTTCGCGTTCACACGGAAAACTTAAGTGAGTTATATTCTTTATTACAGCTTGGATAATGTTTAGTTTAAGTAGTTTCCATCAATTCTATTTGTATAAATCTGCCTGTGATATGCGCAAGAGTTTTGATAGTTTGTGTGGTATTGTTCAAAACGAACTCAATCAAGTTGCTCATAATGGGAGCGTCTATGTTTTTATCAATCGCCGCGGTAATCAAATGAAACTTCTCCATTGGGAAACGGGTGGATTTGTGTTATATCACAAACGATTAGAACAAGGAACTTTTGCTTTTCCTATCCATAATCGCACTCAAATCAGTTGAAGCGATTTGGTATTAATGATAGAGGGAATCCAAGTGATAAAAAGCAGTCAAAAAAGACGTTTTTTATTAAAGTAAATACACTAAAAACCTTGTATAATCAAGGCTTTTGACGTATATTTCCGTCATGGAAATAGACTTGGAAAACTTATCAAAACAAGAACTTTTGGCGCTTATAAAACAGCAGTCCAAAACTATTTCCAAACAAGAAAAGGCAAATATTAAAATTGAATCTGAACTCAAGAAAGAGAAGGGAAAATCAGCCGAACTTGAAGAAAAAACGATTGAACTTCAACGCTTAGTTGATCTTCTCCGTCGAATGCAATTTGGGCAAAAGCGAGAGCGTTTTGAAGATCCTAATCAAACAGCGTTACCTTTAGATGTTGAACCTGAAGTTGTGCAAGAACAAGAAGAAGTAATCAAACAAGAGATTACCTACTCTCGTGAAAAGAAAAAACACCCAGGAAGAGCGAAACTACCCAATCATTTACCTGTAGAAGAAATAGAAATCCATCCAGAGGGGGATTTATCTGATAAGGTCTGCATTGGAAAAGAAACGACAGATGTACTAGACTACGTTCCAGGTTACTTTAAAATTAAACGTTACATCCGATATAAATACGCAACCAAAGACAAAGACGATACGCAAATTAGTATTGGATTACTTCCAGAGCGAATTATCGAAAAAGGCATACCATCTAATAGGCTCTTAGCTATACTCCTTGTTTTTAAGTATATGGATCACCTGCCCTTATACCGTCAAAAACAGATTTTTTCAAGAGAAGGCATAGATATCGCTTCCTCTACTATAGAGGGGTGGGCCGCTCAAGAGATGGATGCTTTAAAACCACTATATGAAAGGTTGTTGATGGATATCAAAAACCAAGGGTACCTTCAAGTAGATGAAACCACTATCAAGGTTTTGGATGAGAAAAAGAAAGACAAATCTCATCTAGGGTATTACTGGGTCTATCACGCCCCTATATCCAAGCTAGTGATGTTTACTTACAGTCCTACGCGTAGCAGTAGTGCTGCACTCCCTGTATTAGAAAACTTTAAAGGATATCTGCAAACCGACGGTTATAGCGGATACAGAGCCTATGGACAAAAGTTAGAGGTAACACACCTTGGCTGTTGGGCACATGCTCGTCGTGAGTTTGAACGTGCTTTAGACAATGACAAAACAAAAGCACAGCATGTACTGGTACAAATACAAAAACTATATGCTGTAGAACGAAAAGCGAAAGAACAAAACTTAGCTCCAGAGCAAATTAAAGAACTTCGTCTGAAAGAGAGTTTACCCATCATCAACGAACTTGGTAAATATATGTTTGCTCAAATGAAACTTACTTTGCCTAAAAGTCAAATAGGAAAAGCCTTTACTTACTCCCAAACTAGATGGGATAACCTAAGTGCGTATTTATATGATGGAAATCTTCAAATAGACAACAACCTAGTTGAAAACGCAATCAGACCGGTAGCATTGGGCCGTAAAAACTATCTCTTTGCTGGCTGGATCTCACCATGCGGCACAAAGAGCAGCGATGATCTATACGTTTTTTGCTAACTGTAAAAAGCATGACGTTAACCCGTATCAGTGGTTAAAATATGTTCTTGAAAACATACAATCCATCAATCACAAGAATATCTCAGACTTATATCCGCATAATTGCAAGAAACTTATTGTTGATACTGTAGAATAATATTTATATCCTACAAGATGTACTTGCTTGGGGGCATACTTTAATAGGCTAACAACCTTAGATTTTATACTGAAAAAACAGAATATTATTTTAACTGGAGCCAGTGGAGTTGGTAAAAGTTATCTTGCTCAAGCCTTAGGAAATCAAGCTTGTCTTATGGAATATAAGGTACTTTATTTTAATACAGCCAATCTATTTAACCTGCTAAAATCAAGTAAAATAGATGGAACTTATCAAAGAGAAATCAAGAAAGTACTTAAATGTGACTTGCTTATTTTAGATGACTTTGGACTACAACCTTTTGATAATCTGATTAGAGAAGCGCTTTTTGATATCGTTGATCAAAGGTATAATCAAGCTTCTATTATTTTATCCTCACAAATACCTGTAGCTGCTTGGTATCCTTTAATTGGGGAAAATACTATTGCAGATGCGGTTCTTGATCGAATCGTCAACTCTTCTCATAGAATAGATCTCAATGGAGAATCAATGAGGAAGACAAACTTTTAGCGTTTGAAATAACTTTTTTTGTATTATTGTATAACTTTTTAAAGTGGCACCATTTGACCGAAATAGGTGGCACGGTCTGACCGAAATACCCATAAATAGCATTTATCATTCTTAATTATTACAAAATGAAATAAAATAACAGTTATAAACCAACAAATAAGTTTTGTAATGAAATTCAACAACTATAACTTGAAACTGATTTAAGGAAACTATAAAATAATAACAACAAAAAAGGGGCTGTATTTTTAAGACAGTCCCTTAATATATTTTCTTTCTTTTATAATCAAATAATACTTCGCAAAGCTTTTCCTATTATCAATTTCTCATTTCTTGTTTGCCTTTATTCAGCTCAAAAGGAAAAACTTACACTTTAATATTACTCAAAAGTGAAGCCGCTTCTGCATCCAATATATACTCCACGTTTTTATATTTCTGTAAAAAAGTAGCAGGAACATCAGGTGTTATATGTCCCTCTAGTGCCTTTTGTATAATCTCTGCTTTGCGTTTACTTAGCGCTAGTAAAATAATTTCTTTAGCACCAGTAATTGTTTGAATCCCCATAGTAATTGCCTGAGAAGGAACCTTCTCTTTACCACCGAAATCACCAGAGGCATCCTCCCTTGTAATATCATTTAGCGTGACCAAGCGAGTCTTCGTCACATCATCTGACCCAGGTTCATTAAAACCGATATGTCCCGTACGACCTATACCTAGTAATTGAATATCCAATCCACCATAATTCTGAATCTTTTGTTCATATAAGTCGCAGTAGGCTTGTATTGCCTCTATAGACAATGTGCCATCAGGAATATGAATCTGATGTGTAGGAACATCAATATGATTAAACAATTGTTGCTTCATAAAACTAACATAGCTTTGCTCCTCCACTGGCATCATAGGATAATACTCATCGAGATTAAACGAAATCATATTCTTAAAACTAAGTCCTTCATTTCGGTGCATACGCACTAGCTGTTGGTATACCCCTTTTGGCGTTGACCCAGTTGCTAGTCCGATTATAGCATGTTCCCCTTTTGTTTGTTTCTCTTTTATAATTGACGCTATACGATTAGCGGTATATAGCGAAGCCTCTTCTTGATTTTTATAGACCTTAACAGCCTTTTCTTTTTCTAATTTTAAATCTATTGTACTGCTTTCTTTCATCTGCAAAATTTTTAATCCAATAGGCTGTAACGTCACCTCTATAACGATCACTTCTTATTTTGCATTGCCTCATCAGGATCACCCCATTATTAATGTAACCTTTAAAAGCATTAAGTAGATTTCTATAAATAGCCCTACATTCTGCCTACTTGTCAAAAAAATGATTCCCAAAGTTACATTATTTAAATATATATTGAATAAGGAAATCCGTAAAACACTATCTATATTGAGTAAAACAAAGAAAAAAGCATTGCATAAAAAAACGCATAAATAACCATTATGCGTTTTTTATTATTTTTTATGGTTGATAACCACAATTCTTAACTATATATAAAGAATATTATATTTATCTTTTTTAAAAAAATTATTTCTCAAAAAATACTTTAATAGCTTTAGCAATACGCCCTCTATCCTCATCCGATAGATTAGATCCTGAAGGCAAACAAAGTCCAGTATTAAACAACTCCTCCGCTACAGAACCACCGTAATAAGGTGCATCAGCAAAAACAGGTTGTAAATGCATCGGCTTCCAAAGTGGACGCGTTTCAATATTATCTTCAAGCAAAGCCAAACGCAATTGCTCTCTATTTTTCCCTGCTACTTTTTCATCAATTGTAATACAACTCAGCCAATGATTAGAAAAGAAATCCTCAGATGGTTCCATAAAAACAGTCACTCCATCAATATCTTTAAATAATTCTTGATAGAACTTATTATTTGCACGGCGAGCTGCTATTCGTTCATTGATTACCTCCATCTGTCCACGTCCAATACCGGCACAAATGTTACTCATACGATAATTATATCCGATATGTGAATGCTGATAGTGAGGTGCATTGTCTCTTGCTTGTGTCGATAAGAAAACCGTATGTTCTTTTTGTTCTTTTGTATTACATACCAAAGCACCACCACCAGAAGTCGTGATAATTTTATTTCCATTAAAACTCAATGCCGCCATTGTACCAAACGTACCGCATGCACGTCCTTTAAATTTACTACCTAATCCTTCTGCTGCATCTTCTAAAACTGGTATATTATATTTATTAGCTACAGCCATAATCTCATCCATCTTAGCAGGCATTCCATATAAATGAACGGGAAGAATTGCCTTAGGCAATTTTCCTGTTGCAAGTGAACGACTCTTTATTGCCTCTTCTAAGGCTATAGGGCACATATTCCAAGTATCTTTTTCACTATCAACAAAAACAGGGTTTGCTCCTAAATAAGCAATTGGGTTCGCAGAAGCTGAAAAAGTCATCGTTTGACAAATCACTTCATCACCAGGTTCTATTCCTAAATTAATTAATCCTAAATGCAAAGCAGCTGTACCAGCACTCAAAGCTGCTACTTGTACATCTTCACCTAAAAATTGTTCTAAATCAGCTTCAAAACCGTTTACGTTAGGTCCAAGTGGAGCCACCCAGTTTTGATCAAATGCTTCATGAATGTAGTTAAGTTCTGTTCCTCCCATGTGTGGAGAGGATAACCATATTTTTGAATTCATTATATTGAAATGTTTTTGTTCTGTTATTTTGTATGTCAAATGTACGAATTATGCGATTCAATTAATACTTAATTTAGCAAAGTAGTCTATTTATTTAGTCACAAAAAAACCTACTATCAATTTGATAATAGGTTTTCTCTTTCGCTATATTTTTTCATTATATTTTATAACCTTACCAGGATTGCCTACTATAACTGCATAGTCAGGTACATCCCTAATAATAATTGCCCCTGCTCCTACAGTACACCATTTCCCTATTTTTACTCCTTGTATTACAGAGACACCAATACCAATATGAGTTCCTTCTCCAACTTCTACATTACCTGCCAAAGCGGCATTAGGAGAAATATGGACAAAATCAGCAATAATACAATCATGATCTATAGAAGCATTTGTATTAATAATACAATGCTTTCCTATCTTTACATCACTATTTATCGTTGCTCCCATCATGACTACAGAACCATCTTCAACAGTAGCACGTTTACTTACATTAGCTCTAAGAGAGAACATAGTTTTTTAAAAAAAAATTCTCAGATTGTAATACAATATTTTTTCTTATAAAATTATCACCAATACTAACAATTGCTTCACCAACTAAATTATCAATACTATTAGAAATAACTTTATAATCTAATATCTTAGTGATACTTAAGTCACAATCAATAAATCCTTTAATATAAATTTTATTTTCCTCTGCTATTTCCGCTACAACTTTTCCATGTCCACTAGCTCCTATTAAATACATTCCCTAAATTTATTCTCTTATTCATGAAATTTTATTGGTTTAGCCGGTATACCTACAGCAGTACATTTTTCTGGTAGTGTTTTAGCTACTACTGCTCCTGCACCTACTATTGTATACTCACCAATTTCTAGTAAATTAATAATTTTTGCACCTGTTCCTACATATACACCTTCCCCTATTACTACTTCTCCAGAAATATTAACCGAAGGCATAAATGAAGAATAACTATTAATTATAGTATCATGACCAACTGTACAAGATAAATTTAGAATAACAAAGTCCTTAATTTCGATATTACAAGTAATTATTGTCCCTGCGCAAATAACATTTCCTTGTCCTAATGAAACAAAATCTTTAGAGATTAATGCAAAAGGAGAAATTATATTAGGAAAACTAATTAAGGAATTATCTATCAAAGAAATGATTTTTGCTTTTATTTTAGGATCGCCAATAGAAACAACAAGTGCAATTTCCTCTTCTAACGCATTTAAATCTTTTATTCCTCCTAGTACTGGATAATTATTAATGATAGAACCTTTTTTCTTACCATCATCATAAAATCCAATAAAATCATAAATCGTTTCTACTTTATTTATACTATCTATAATAGTCTTTACTTCTCTACCAAAACCACCAGCTCCAAATATTGCTATTTTTTTCATACTAATACTATTCTATTTTTATTAATTCTTACCATTAAAAGCTTCTGCTGTTACTTGTCCTTCTTGAGATATTCCTTCCCTTATAAATACTTTTTTTATTGTTAAAAAAAAATATCTTTATATCTAAAAACAAACTAATATGATCAACATAATATACATCTAATTCAAATTTACGTTTCCATGAAATTGCATTACGACCATTTACTTGAGCCCAACCTGTAATTCCAGGTTTTACTTCATGTCTTCTAGCTTGTTCACTACTATATAAAGATAAATATTGTGGTAATAAAGGTCTTGGTCCTATTAAGCTCATATCTCCTTTTAACACATTAATTAACTGAGGTATTTCGTCAAGCGAAGTCTTACGCACAAAAGCACCAATTGGTGTTAAACGATCTGCGTCAGATAATAAATTACCCATATTATCTTTCTTGTCATTCATCGTTTTAAACTTTACAATCTTAAAGATAGATTCTCCTTTACCTGGCCGTTTCTGAAAGAAAAAAGGCTTTCCATGATTAGCAAAGTATAAACCTATAGCTACAACTATAAATATTGGACTTAATAAAGTCAACCCTATTAATGCTGCCAAAAAATCTAATATCCTTTTCAAAAAATATTTATACATTATAACGATTCTATAATTTGAACTATTTGTTTGGTTAAAATACTCTTATCAAACTTATTCTCAGCTAACCATCGTGATTTTTCACCCATTTCTCTAACACTATCAGGGTTAGCTTGCAATTCCAATATTCTATCAACTAATTCTTGTGGCACATTTGGATTCACATAAAAACCACATCTATATTCTTCTACTAAATCTTTTGTCCAACCAGCAGAATTCACAATAATTGGTTTTCCAGCCGACAATGAATCAAATAACTTGTTAGGAGAATTAGTATATAAAATAGGAAGATCCAAAAAACTCACAATAGATACATCAGAAAAATTAACAATTTCAGATGTCTTATTCATTGGAAATTTTCCTAGAAACTTAACATTTGTTAAATCAAACTCTATACATTTTTCCTTTAAATCCTGCTCCGTCGATCCACCTCCTATAAACAAAAAATGAATTGAAGTATTATCCTTCAGTAGTTTTGCTGCTTCAATTATACTATCTGCTCCATTTGCTTTTCCTAGTGCTCCAAAATGAATAACTTTAAATATCTCTTTCTTAATGCCTAAAGATTCCATAAGACTAAAATTATAAGGTCTTGGCCAGAATTCATCAATTTTTGACATATTAGGCACCATTGAAACCTTTGATTTATCAATATACTTTAATACTCCATCACACATACCTGGAGATAGAGCTATCACATGTCTTGCATTATTATAAATCGTTTTTTCCAAACGCAGTGCTAAACTACGTACTATAGGATTTCTTAAAGCTCCCATTTGAATTGGTACTTCTGGCCATAAATCTCGAACTTCAAAAACATAAGGTACTTTTTTAAACATCTTCATAATTAATGCAGGTACACCAATAGTTAAAGGAGTCGAAGTAGCAAATAGTAAATCTATATCTTTTTGTCTTAGCGCTATTTTTGAAGATTTATACATGAAAGATAAAAAAGCTTTAAAACGTTGTGCTATAGACATATTTTGACTATATTCCTCATTTATATAGATTACCTTAATCCCATCTACAAACATTTCTATAACCTTTTCCTTATATTTAGTAGAAGATGTAATCATAGTGACATTATGACCATGTTTAATCATTTCCTGTGCTATCCAATAGGATCTAGTACCTCCAGGTTCTTTTGGGGTTATAAAATACTGATGTATATATAATATATTCATTTTAAATATACTTTATTTGTAATTCTTTACAGATTCTCTAATTAAAAACAAATCATTAATTGTACTAGCATTAAATTTAAAATTTTGACGAAACCTAATATCTTCAACGAAACTACACCAACTATCAAAAGTTAAAAACTGAAAAGACTCTGCCGCAAAAAAATAATCCTTACATTTTAAAGCATTTAATCGTTCTTGATAAATGAAACGACGCTTTGGAAGGTTTGCTTGACTAGGATAAAACTTTGAAAAAGCAGACCACTTCTCTTTTACTACTTCCTTATTCATCCCTAAAATAAAATTAACGCAATTATAATTTAAAGGTACTGAAATTTGATAAAACACTATATTTTTTACTTTTAAATCTTCTTTAGAATAACTCTCATTTAATATATCATATAAAATATAATTCACTTCACGATGCTCAAAATGCCAATCAATCAAAGGTGTAATAAAGAAAAAATTAAATTTATTATTCATTAATACATGCTTTAACCCTACATACACATCTTCTTCAGTATTAATAATATTTTTTATTTGATATGTCTTACAAAAATTTTGAAACTCTAGTTCTCTATTTAATTTGTTATTTAGATTATTATTGCTTCCTGTTAAATTACAAAAAAACAACGTTATATCCGCTTTACTCTTATAATTCTTAATAAAATTAAAACATCCTATTAACTCATCATCGGCATGAGGAACAATAATTAAAACCTTTCCAGCAATAATTGTATTATTTGATAAAATTTTTTCATTTAACTCATATTTTTTTTTCACTTTAAAATATTGTTTTTTCCATTTGAGATTTCTAACAAAATCTATCAATAAAAACTTAATCTTTTTCATATACTGGTTTCTTTTTAAAAAACTTAGACAAGATAATATTTACAAATTTCCTTTCCCTATAAATCTGATAAGTTACAAAAACGCTAAATAAAATAATATCTAATAAAACATTTTCAACAGTAGTGCCTAAAAATATTTTCAATAAAAAAATGACAACTATTAAAACTATACTGCCAATATTTTGGATTACAAAATTCATATACTTTATCTGTAAAACTTTTTTTGTCTTCATTATTATAATTGGAAAATTCAAATACAAACATAAACTGCGGACGATAACATAAACAAACAAACCATAGTTTACAGAAAGAAATAATAAAGGAATAGTTATTCCTACCCCCACAACCGAATTCAATGCTAACAATCTAAACTTTCCTTCAGCTCTAAATCCTTCAACAATAGAAGTATTAAAATATTCCATCCCCATAATAAAAAAGATAACACTCAAAATTTTTGCAATACCCAACCATTGATCATTAAAAATAAAATCTTCCAAAAAATCCGAAAACAAAAAACCTCCTAAAGATAATACGGCTCCAAGAGAAAAAATCCCCCTTTGAGAAATTAACAAAAAATTTATAAACTTATGATAGTTCTCAAACCTTAATTTAGATAATGTACTAAACAAAACAGGTATTAATGCACCTAAAGACAAACTTGTACATGAACTAAACAAAACTCTTGCTGTATTATACATCCCATAATCCCCAGCAGATAATTTTGATGTTAACAAATAACTATCTAATAAAACAGGAATCATAATAAAAAGTTGTTCTACTGTATTCCATATACTATTTGAAAAAACTTTATTAAACAATTCAAAATCAAATAAATAAAACATTGGTCTCCAACTACTAACACTCCAAAGAGTAAGACAACTAATCGCAGAAGTAAGAACATTACTAATTACAAGTGCCCAATAACTTTGATAAACAACAGCTATCGGTATTGCAATTAAAAGAGGGATTAGAACAGTTATAATTCTTACGTAAAAAAGCTTTTTAAATTCTAATCTTTTTTTTAATAACGCTGTTTGGATAGAAGACAATGAGTAAAATAAAACCTGTAAAGACATAAATGATATTACTTCACCTGCATTCTCCTGTTTTAACAATATTCCTAAGTAATTCCCTCCAAAAAATAAAAAAAGAAATAACAAAAAACCTACTGCAGTATTTATACAAAAACCAACTGTCTGTATACGTAATTGTGTTTGTTCATCCCCATCATTCTGAATAATAACTTTACTAACCCCTAAATCTGATATGATATACATAAATCCTAAAATTGATGTAGCAATTGCAACTACACCAAAATCACTAGGAGATAGAAATCGTGTAAGAACTAAAAAGGATAAAGGAGAAATAAATTTAACACCTACTTCTGTAAGCATTGACCATTTTGAAGCTTCTAAAAAACTATTCTTTTCTGACATTAATCAAACTATTATAGATATCTATATATTTTATCACAGCTTCATCCCAAGAAAAATTCTCAATAAAAAATTTAGATTGACCTGCTATCTTATCTTTATAATACTCTTTCATAACCGCGTTCTTTATACTATTTATATTTGATGCTTTAAATGATGTGCAAAATTTGGAAATTCCAAAACTTTCAATCGGCAAAACATCCGTTACAGCGAGATTAATTCCTGCTGCGCCACCTTCAAAAAGAACGTTTCCAAAAATTTCCTTATGTGAAGGCAATACTAAAACTTGAGCATTTACATATAAACTTTCAAGTAACTCATCGCCATGTTTTAACCAATCAATAAATACAAAATTTTCATCAGCTAAATCTCTACACTCCTTATAATATGCCTTCTCATTAAAGTATTCCCCTCCCACAAATACAACAGGTATTCCTGTTCCCTTCAAAGCCTTTATAACATTTAATTGATTTTTATTTCTGTCAAATCTACCAACCTGTAGAACATATGGCTTTCTATACCCTAATATTTCAAATGCAAGCTGACTTTCTCTATACTTAAATACTAAATTAATCCCATTTGGGATTATATGAATCTTAGAACTATCAATTGAATAATTTTCTTCTATAAACTTCGCCTCTTTAATAGTTTGAGCAACAATTGCATCTGATTGTAGCAACATTTGCTGTGTAAACCAATAACCTGTTTTAACACGAAATATTTTACTGATTAATAGTCCTAATTTTATATTAATTTTTTTTTCAATTGCAATAACAGAAGATAAAACAATTTTTTTTCCTTTATTAGAAGAATAATTTACTAAATTATAGCTATCTAATGTTATCTTAAAAATATGTATTATATCAAAATCCTCTACTTTATCATTCCACTTATCAAATAATTTATATTCTTTGTTCCTCTTTGTTAAATATTCTAAATGTTTTTTAACACGCGTTTGCACCCCACCAGAAGTATTCTGGCACATTGTATTATAACTATCAATTAAAATCTTCATATTACTAAACCTTTTTATTGTAAGTACAACCTATTAAAACAAAACTCCATAATCCCCAACTAATACTATACGTAGAGCTAAACATCAAGATAGGAAACCATAAACACAAAAACCAAATAACTGTAATTTTTAAATCAATCTCTTTAATAGTGAAAATTTTAAAACTAGCATGCATAATTATTCCTAAAAACAATATTAAACCTAGCATACCAAATGAAATACTAATATCTAATATTAAATTATGTGGATATGTACCATATTCATTAATATAAAATGAACTTCCATTTCCAACAATTGGATTTTCTTCAAGCAGTATAATAGCTTTTTCCCATAAATCCTCCCTGCCACTTAACACAACTGAATCAACTTCTCGACTATCTAATTGATAAATAATTTTATATAAAGCATAACTAGTTAGCCCCACACTATCAAGAAAGTTATAAATTAATAGAAGAAAAGTTTTAACAAAACTAGAAAGAAATCCTATTAATAGGATGAGTATAAAAGCTCGTCCAAAGTACTTCTTTTTATTATAGGCAGTTACAAATTCAAATATTACAACGAATAATACAGCACAAAGACTAACACTTCTATTAGAAAATAGTATTACTGCAAATGAACTTGCTAAAAGTCCTAAGAACATCACTTTTTTATTGAAGTAACGATAACCTAAATATGTACCGATAAAGCATGGTAAACCCACTTTTAATCCATAATTCATATAGTCAGTAAAAGTCACATAATTGAAAAACGGATCAGAACCTAATAAACAAATAATAATTAATGAGATATTAGTATGATATAATAATAGTTTATTAAACGATTTTACCCGTGTCAACAAAACTAATGGTACAATGACACTATATAGAATATCATATAAGAATGTTCTTGAAAACAAATAATTTCTAAACAAATTATCTAAAACGATAAAAACAATAAAAAATATTATAAAAAAAACTTTCTCCTTTTGTACTCTTAGCTTTTTAGAAAAACTTAATATAAAACAAAATATAGTAATAAAAACTAAGATACCGGAACTAAAAGAAGGATACAAATGTAATAATGGCCTAGAATAGGTAAACGACCAAATATACAATACAAATGCTAACTCACTTAAAAAAAAAACTTTTTTATTACTGATTTCTAATTCCATTTAATTTCATTTTACAAAAAACAAATACTCTAGAAAAAGAATAATTTATAAATAACCTGGGAGAAATTTTACATCCTTCCATAATAGCCTTTAAAAGTAACTTCATATTTCTAGTTTTAACATGTGATACAAAGCGTAAACTAATATGTTTAACATAAATTTGCTTTTGGACTAAACTAGTTTGATTTAAAATATCTTCTTCAAATTTCATAAGAAACATTTTCTTATTTAGATCTAAATCATTATTTCTTAATATATTTTCACCCAAATTAGTCCCTAAAAAAACTAAAATTTCATTTACAAAACCAATTTTCCCTATTTTGAAATATCTCAACAAAAGTTCATAATCTTGATGTCTTTTAAAACTTGTATCAAAACCATTTAATCTAAACAATATTTCTTTCCTGAACATTAAAGTAGGGGTAAACATTGAAGTTTCCAACATAAGTAAGTCTTTAGTTAGATCACCTTCTTTACAATTTAAATGTATATTCCCTTTACCATCATCACTACCGCAGTAGCAAGCATCATACTCATTATTGTGTTGTAGAAAATAGACCTGCTTTAATAATTTCTCACTACCAAACCAATCATCATCATCCAAAAAACAAATGAAATCACCTTTGGATTCAAAAATACCAGTATTTCTAGCTGCAGCTCCATTCATGTTAACTTCATGCTGAATTAGTTTTACTTTCACATTATTCAAATCTTTAATTATATGATTTACCTTTTCACCAAACTCACTTCCAACTCCATTATCATCTACAACAATTATCTCAATATCTAAAATTCCCCCTAAATCTTGAGATAAACAAGAATTAATCGCCCTTTTTAATCCATCGCATCTTTTATAAGTAGGAATAATAACACTTACAATTACCTTCATTATCTCAAAGTCTTTAATTTCCTAATCCCCTTTAACATCAACCTGTATCTACCTACTAATGATCCATTTCCTTTAAACAATTTTCTTTTTATAATTAGAAAAAAAATGGAAATCAAATAAGATCTATATCCAAATAATCTATAAAAGACAGCTCCCTTTGTTTCAAAATACAGTTCATCAAACCCATTATACCATAAAGAATTTGAAAAAGATTTCTCTAAAATACTTTTAGGATAATAATATATGCTTAGTCCCTTATCTAAGCAATCAAAAAGAAATATATTTTCTTCTCCACATGTAAATATTCCACTACCTGAACCAAATCTCTCATCAAAATATATTCCCTTAACTGAAGTACGCTTAAAACTAACCAAAACAGAGGATACTTTCAAAGTATCTCTTTTGTTCAATTTTTTTACTCTAACACCAAAATTAGAAAATCCCCTAGATTCAGATAAACTTTCTCCTTTAAATATAATGATATCTGCCTCAGGTAGTTCTCTGTAAGCTTCTGTAACGATTAAAGGCATTTGTGAATTATATACAACATCATCATCGCATAATAAACAAATATCCTTTTTACTTAGTGAAATACTTAAGTTTCTACTTTTAGCTAATCCTTTATCTTTTATTGACCTAAAAACTAAGCCAACATTTTCAAAACTTTCAATAGGCTCAACACCTTCCTTGTAAATCTGATTTACAACAACTAAACCTTTTTCTTCATCTCTGCTGTAATTAATTCTATCTAATATATCTAAATTAGTTAGATTAGTTGTAGATAATAAAACTTGAATGGTATCCATAAACTTAATTAGCTATTTTTTCTAGAATTGCATTACAATACTCTGTTTCTAAATTAGATTTTCCCTCATTAAATACCCATTTTCCATTTTCATATGAATACCAGCCCTTAGAAGCTTGCAAAGCATAAGGTCCTAAAAATATACCAAATTGAAATTCAATTAATAATGCTTTTTTAGATTTACTATTAAATGCTATATCTAGCCCCATCAGGTTTTCTTGAAACTGCTCAGTGACACTCTTAGCACAATTCAAAACACTAAATAACTCCTCTCCTTCTGGTTGGTAAAAAATTCCTGATCCACTAGCTCTGAAATCATTTATTCTATTTTTCCTACCTAATATATAATATTTAGAACCATATCTTAAAACTTTACAATCACCTTCTAATTCATAAAAGGGTTGAATAATAAATTTTTTTCTATAATTTGTATACTCCCTTTTCAACTCTCCATTACTTCTAAGAAAGAGTTTTTTAATTCTAAGCAAAAATTCTTTTAATAAATATCTTACTGAATAATCTTTAACTTTAATACTCTTTTTAACTATATTTACTAACTCAGAAATATCATTCGCTTTCTGGACGCTTCGACTCCCAGCACCTTCAGCTAATTTAAAAATAACAGGAAATGAAAATGATTTACACATACTAAACTCTTCATATGTACCAAAAACTAAACTCCTATACTGCTCTTCCAGAACTAACTCATTTCTTAATAATTCCATAAAAACTTTATTATGGTGCGCTTGTAAACAATAATATTTTGGTAATAAAATCGCTCCTTTTCTATCAAGATACATACATATATCTTGAATATAACTTTTATAATAGAGTCCTTGATCTTCAGAAGAATGATATAAAACATACCATCCTTTAAAATCATCAAAATAATTAATCTCAGAAATTTTTTGAATCTTTACAACAAAGCCATTTGCTACAAATTTTTTTTTAATAGACTCAATATCCATAGATTGATAATTAATTAAATCATTTACTGAACATTGAAACTCACCACGATAATCAGTTAATATTAATATTTTCTTCATAACTATAGCCTTGAATCAACCTTAGAACCTAAAGCTCCTTTAACGTCATAAATAATAGATATCTCTTTCTTAAATTTATCTAGGTCAAGAGATAAAAGTTCTTTATGTGCTACTCCTAATATAATCGCATCAAACTTACTAGTAACTAACTCCTTAGAACTTAAAACACCATACTCATGCATTACTTCTGCAGGATTAGCCCAAGGATCATAAGTTGTTACATTTACTCCATAATCTTCTAATGCTTTAATCACATCTACAATTTTAGTATTACGTACATCAGGACAATTTTCTTTAAAAGTCACTCCAAGCATTAAAACTTCTGCTTTACTTACATTAATTCCTTTTTTAATCATGGTTTTCACTACTTGAGAAGCAACATATTCTCCCATAGAATCATTCAAACGACGGCCAGCTAAGATAATCTCAGGATGATATCCCTTTTCCATTGCTTTCTGCGCTAAATAATAAGGATCTACACCAATACAATGTCCTCCTACAAGTCCAGGTTTAAAAGGCAAGAAATTCCATTTCGTACCAGCAGCTTCTAATACAGCATGGGTATCAATTTCTAATAAGTTAAAGATCTTAGCTAATTCATTAACAAAAGCAATATTAATGTCGCGTTGAGAGTTTTCAATTACTTTAGCAGCCTCTGCTACCTTAATTGTTGGGGCTAAATGAGTACCTGCTGTAATCACAGCCTTATAGATATCATTAACTACTACTCCTATAGCAGGTGTACTCCCTGAAGTTACTTTTAAAATCTTCTCTACAGTATGTTCTTTATCACCAGGATTAATACGCTCTGGTGAATATCCGCAGAAGAAATCTTGGTTAAACTTTAATCCAGATACTTTTTCCAATACAGGAACACACTCCTCTTCAGTTACTCCGGGATATACTGTTGATTCATAAATCACAATATCTCCTTTTTTTAACACCATACCTACAGTTTCAGAAGACTTATATAAAGGTGTTAAGTCCGGACGATTGTGTTTATCTACCGGTGTTGGTACAGTCACTACATATACATTACAATTCGCGATATCTCCCATATCATAAGAACAAAATAGTCCTTTAGCATCGCCATGTAATACAGGATTAATATTTACTAAAGCTGATTGAAGAATTTCATCAGAAACCTCTAATGTACTGTCCTTTCCTTCTCTTAATTCAGCTATACGTTCTTTATTAATATCAAATCCTACTGTAGGGAATTTACTCCCAAATAATCTTGCTAAAGGTAAACCTACATATCCTAATCCTATAACTGCAATTTTATGCTGTGTGCTCATATATTTTTATAATTTTCTTTTTATTAATTAATTTACTTCAAATTCTTCCAATACCATTTTACAGCTTCTTTTAAACCTTCACCAATTGTATGCGTGGGTTCATATCCTAATAATTTTCTTGCTTTATCCACAGATGCTAAAGAGTGTGGGATATCCCCAACACGGTTTGGACCGTGTTTCACTTCTACATGAGCAATTTCAGCATCATAAGCCGATAAGGATTCTTTCAAGTACCTCACTAATTGATTCAAAGTAGTACGATCACCGACAGCTGTATTATAAACAGTATTAACAGCCTCTAAATTTTCTGTCAACATCGCTCTCTCATTCATTTGAATCACATTATCAATATAGGTAAAATCACGAGAGTAATCTCCTGTTCCATTAATCACAGGACTTTCATGTTTCATTAATTGTTTTACAAACAAAGGAATAACCGCAGCATAGGCTCCATTTGGATCTTGACGACGACCAAATACATTAAAATAACGAAGTCCTATAGTTTGAATACCATAAGTTTTACTAAAAACATCTGCATACAATTCATTAACATACTTTGTTACGGCATAAGGAGATAGAGGTTTTCCTATAATATCTTCTATTTTTGGTAAAATTTCAGAGTCTCCATATGTGGAAGAACTTGCCGCATATACAAATCGTTTAACGCCTTCATCTCGCGAAGCAACAAGCATATTTAAAAATCCGGACACATTAACATCATTACTTGTTATTGGATCTTTTACAGAACGAGGAACAGAACCTAATGCAGCTTGATGCAACACATAATCTACACCATTTACTGCTTTCTCACACATTTCTAAGTTACAGATATCTCCTTCTAATAATTCATAATTTTCATTGGTTAAAAAAGGGGCTATATTGTAGCGATGACCTGTTGCAAAATTATCTAAACAACGCACAGAATATCCTTTACTTAAAAAATACTCTGTCAAATTAGAACCAATAAAACCAGCTCCACCAGTAATTAAAATCTTTTTCATTACAAATTAAATATATTAGTTTCCCCTACCAATTGTATAAACTTCAAAACCTATTTTCTCTAATTCTTGGCGTTCTAAGATACTACGACCATCAAACACAAAAGCAGGCTTTTGCATACTATCATATATCTTTTGCCAATCATAGGTTTTAAACTCATCCCATTCTGTCAACACTGCTACGCCATGCGCACCTTTTAAAGCATCGTAAGCATCCTGGTGTACTGTTAGGTGTTTTTGATTCGCTTCTGCACTTCGTGTATTCAAATAATCTAAATCTGCTAACATTTGTTGCTTGGTTACTTTAGGATCATATACATGAATATTTGCTTCTTCTTCCATTAAATCATTAGCAACATATATGGCTGCTGATTCTCTTGTATCATTCGTATCTTTTTTAAATGCCCAACCTAAGAAAGCTATTTTCTTTCCATTTACTGTATTGAAAAGTGTAGTCACTATTTTTTCAGCAAAACGTCTTTTTTGGTGGTCATTCATAATTATTACTTGTTCCCAATAATCTGCAACTTCATGCAAACCATACGTTTTAGCAATATATACTAAGTTTAAAATATCTTTTTGAAAACATGAACCTCCAAAACCTACTGAAGCTTTCAAGAATTTATTACCAATACGACTATCTGTTCCAATGGCTCTAC
The DNA here is from genome assembly GCF_000246945.1 of Myroides injenensis M09-0166. Taxonomy (GTDB): domain Bacteria; phylum Bacteroidota; class Bacteroidia; order Flavobacteriales; family Flavobacteriaceae; genus Flavobacterium; species Flavobacterium injenense. The sequence goes on along the minus strand of NZ_BAEX01000003.1, from coordinate 58,008 downwards.
CCACTTCGTTAACATCCGCTCCTGAAACTTCACATAATTCTGAAATTGCATTAATAGAAGAAACACGTTGTGCTAAAAATGCATTTGCTGTTAATTTAGATAGTTCTGAAGACCAAACATTGGTTGTTAATATTTTTTCTTGTGGCACCCATGCTGCATAAATATCTACCAAGGCTTGTATTGCTTCTCTTCCTTCTGAAGTTTCAGCCCCTCCAATCAGTACTCGGTCTGGATTCAATAAATCCGTTACCGCTGTTCCTTCAGCTAAAAACTCTGGATTAGATAAAATTTGAAATTCTACTCCATTTCCAGTTTGATCTAATATTCGTTTTATCGCTTGTGCAGTACGAACAGGTAAAGTTGACTTCTCTACAACAATTTTATCCGTTTTAGCAACTCTTGCAATTTGACGAGCACACAGTTCAATATATTTTAAATCTGCAGCCATTCCTTTTCCTTTTCCATACGTTTTCGTAGGCGTATTCACAGAAATAAAAATCATATCTGCTTCATCAATAGCTTTATCCACATTCGTATCAAAAAATAAATTACGTCCCCTTGCTTCACCTACAATAACATCTAAACCGGGCTCATAGATAGGCAATTTACTTAAATCATCACCATTCCAAGCCGCTATACGCGCTTCATTAAGATCAACTACAGTAATTTGAATATCAGGGTTCTTTTGAGCGATTACTGACATGGTAGGCCCTCCAACATATCCTGCTCCAACGCAACAAATTTTTTGAATTTTTTTCATTTTATTATTCAATATATTATTCTTCTCAATAAATGAGCTTAATTCTAATTATAATTTCTATACAACAATACTGCTTTGATATTAAAATTACAATGCACAAAGTTACTAAATGTTGTATATTCATATTACGGAAAACCGCCTTTCTATATATTCACTTAGCTAACTTTCTTCACACTTAAAATCTTTTCATCAAATTAATACTCTTTTTGATTCACTAAATTTTATAAATATTATCACACTTTTTTACGATTTACAAAAGTACATTATTACCTGTTTATAACTCTAACTTTTTAAAAAAATTACGTCAATACTTACTTTTCTTTAGTGCCTAAACAACTCACCTTTTTACTTTACTTTCTTAAAATATATAAATAATCACAATCAATTTCACCCTTTCACCTACCCAACACAATCAAATAAATTGTTTTAACACAATTAACTAAATAAACTTAATTTCACATTCTTATTTATCAAGCTTTAATTTACCTACAAAACATTACTCTTACTTAATTAGTTTTACGAAGATAAATCGGTTAATAATTTATATTTTACATCAGAAAGCTCTGTTCTGGATTTAACCTTTAGTTTATTATAAATATTACTTATATGAAATCTTAACGTATTATATGAAAAACCTAAACTATCACATATTGATTTTGTGTCTTGTTGTTTCCACAAAAGAAAAAGTACTTCAATCTCGCGCGAGGTAAGCTGATACTTATTCTTAAGCATGTAACTAAGTTTATCATCATAGACAAGGGTGGATTTTAGTTTTTCAGCATTCTTTTTCTCTTGCTTTAGTAAACGGTGATACTCTTTTAATAGCAAAATATACTGAGCTATATCAACTTCATACTTTCGGTTAAGCTCCATAATTTTTACTATTCTTTGAATAAAAACATAGCCTATGGATAAGACAAATAATACAATTAAAAATAAAAGAGTTTTAAAATTTTGCTCCAACATACTTTTATTAAACCCAAAAACTTGGCAAAGGCATATACTAAGTGAAGTATTAAACAAAATAGTTAATAATATAAATCGTAAGTGATTTTTATTACTATAAAACAAATAGCATAAAAAAATACTACATATAGCTGATATTATATGAAGTGAATTCCAATACACTAAACTAGTATAAGACTGGAAAACACTACTGTAGATAATAATAATTATAGAAATAGTAATTATAGCTGTAATAGTTACTTTTAAAGTTATTTTTTTAATTTTTTTTGGTAAATATTCCCAAATAACACTTAAAAAAAGTCCAAGAGTATTTAAGATTACAAAAAAAACAAGAAATTTTTCCACATAATAAATTATAATTCCAAGTGTAAGATAACGTACTTAAAACTCGCCTAACATCAACGATTATCCATTAAATAAGTACTTAATTTATATTCACTTTTCAAAGATTTCATCAAAAAGATAGCAAAAATAATATGTATCTTATTTTGCTTTGTTAACAAGACATTAATAAAACAATATATAAGCCAGTTATTCTAACTTATATATTCTCTGGCTAATTACACTAAAATATGAGCTGCAAAAAAACAAAGAAAGTTTGCTTATCAATCAAACGACAATTATCTTATTGTTCCTTAAGTTTTATAAATGCAGCTCATTTTTTTAGTGACTATAAACTATCTTTAGATATTATGTAGTATTTTTTCTTTTTCCTATTAAACCATAAAAATCCGGTTTGCTTTATGATTTTTTTTATTGTGTAATTCTCATCAATTAGTTTTTTATGCAAATCATATGGAAGCTGCTCCAATAAAATTTGTTTTTTATTTTCTTGGCAAGCTAAGAGGTACTGTGTTTGAACCTTTTTAAACTCTAGTTCTAGATCATAGTTTTTGTAGGTTAAGGGATTGGCTGTTTTCATTATTAATTTTGTTTTGTTAGTAAGGGGTATATCTTCAGGTTGAATGGTAAATTAAATATCAACTCTTTATAGGTAAAAAACACCAAATTTTCTTTTTTGTTTTTGGGCAAATTAAGTTTAATTCAATGTAATTCCACAAAATCTAGGGGTGGACAAAAGCTGGTCAAAGGGTGGACATCTTTAATATTTATTGGTATTATATCATTTTTTATATGTTTTTAAAAAAGGCACCCTTTTTTAAGGGTACCTTTTAGATAACAACTTTTAAAGCTGGCTACTTTACTCCTTGATATTAAATGAAAATATTCAAACAAATTACAGCGATTAGTAAGGTGGTAGATATGAATATTTAAATCAATATTTAGGATCAAATCTCTGTTGTAAAAATGTTCTTTTTCACAAATAACAACTAAAAACAAAAAGAGCATTTCTTTACAAACTAAGATAAAAGTAAGCCACTTTTTACAAGTAAATTGTGACTTACTCTCTTTGTTGTTTCTGGCAATACAATAAAAAAACGACCTTTTTTAAAAACACTTTTAAAAGTTTTATTAAACAATATATCTAGGAGCTTATAAGTGTTTTTAAAGTTACCTCTTGTCAAAGTCCCCACTAAAAGCAAGAGGTAAAAAATAAAGGCATATCTTTTAAAGTCCCAAAGCAAATATAAATTCTTGTTTTCATTATTATTTCTAGCAAACCATACAGCATATTGTTAAACTACTTTTTTATATGGTTACAAAAAACACTAAATACTAAAAATCAACACATTACAAAACAAAAATAATAGATATATAATCATAAAATGAATTAACTTTAACATTATACTAGTAATAAACTACATATTTTAAGAGCTTATTTTATTAATTTTTCTCCTTATTACTTCCCTTTAAACGCAATCTTTTTATTTTTTTTAAGTTAAAACTTATAAAACATAAATAAGTAACTCTTAAAGATTAATAACTAAACAGTATTTTTTTTAAACACAATTTTTACAAAACTATACCATAGATTAGGCTTACTTAACAAGTAAAATGCCATTAAAGGCCAAAAATCGCCTTGAGTTTCTAGATTCTGATTTGCATCCTTAGAGTTGATATTTTTACTTTTTAACCTCTTTAAACTTTCCTGTTATGCAAAATGAAGACGATTTAAAAGCGCTTTCAAAAATACTTTCCTTTATAAGAGCAGTTAGTGTGATAATACTACTTACCCATATGTATTTTTTCTGTTATAGCCTTTTTCTAAAAATGGGACTCACACATTTTATCATAGATAAAATAATCATGAATCTTTATAAACAGACTTCTTTTTTTAATCACCCTCTTTACTCTAAAGCTTTTGTGTGTATACTTCTTGGTCTTAGTCTTTGGGGAAACAAAGGAGTAAAAAACACAAAAATTACGCTAAAGAAAATTATAATTGTTTTCTCTCTAGGCTTTATTTTTTTCTTCTTCAACTCTTTTATTTTAAATCACCAAAAATTACTCTTTCAGATTATTTACATTATAGTTTGTTTTACAGGCTATATACTTATTCTAATATCGGGAGCTTGGGTGTCAAGGTTACTTTCTGATAATCTACTCGATGATGTATTTAACCTAGAAAACGAGAGTTTTATGCAAGAAACCAGGCTTGTTGAAAATCAATATTCTGTTAACCTGCCTAGCTTATTTTATTATAAAAAAAAGTGGCACAAAGGGTGGATTAACATCATTAACCCATTTAGAGCCACAATAGTCTTAGGCACACCAGGTTCGGGTAAGAGTTATGCGGTTATTAATAGCTTTATTAAGCAACAAATTCAAAAGGGATTCGCAATGTATATATATGATTACAAATTCAATGATCTATCCACCCTTGCCTATAATCATTTACTTGCCCATAGCGATAAATATAAAATTCAACCTAAATTCTATGTAATAAACTTTGATAATCCTATGTTTAGTCATCGCTCCAATCCCTTAGATCCAAAATTTCTTACTGATATATCCGACGCCTACGAGGCCGCTTATACTATAATGCTTAATTTAAACCGTACTTGGATTCAAAAGCAAGGAGACTTTTTTGTTGAATCTCCAATTATTCTGCTTGCCTCTATTATATGGTTTTTAAAGATTTATAAAAACGGTAAATATTGTAGTTTCCCCCACGCGGTAGAACTACTTAACAAACCCTATAAAGAAATCTTTACTATTTTAACCTCTTATGATTCCCTAGAGAATTATCTCTCGGCTTTTATGGATGCATGGAAAGGTGGAGCTCAAGATCAATTACAAGGACAAATCGCCTCGGCTAAAATTCCCTTATCGCGAATGATCTCCCCTTCACTATACTGGGTGATGACTGGTAATGATTTTTCTTTAGATATAAATAACCCAAATGAGCCAAAAATCCTATGTATGGGAAATAATCCCGAGCGTCAAAACATCTACTCAGCGGCCCTTGGGCTTTATAATTCACGTATCGTAAAACTAATAAATAAAAAAGGACAGCTTAAAAGCAGTATTATAATTGATGAGTTACCTACAATTTACTTTAGAGGTTTGGATAATTTAATTGCAACGGCTAGAAGTAACAAAGTAGCAGTATGTTTAGGTTTTCAAGATTTTTCTCAACTAAGTAGAGATTACGGAGACAAAGAAAGTAAAGTAATTCAAAATACAGTAGGTAATATTTTCTCAGGTCAGGTAGTGGGTGATACGGCCAAGATACTCTCTGAGCGGTTTGGAAAAATACTTCAAAAAAGACAGAGTATTTCCATAAATAGTAGAGAGACCTCTAGTTCGTTTTCCACTCAGCTCGATATGCTTATCCCTAGCTCAAAGATAACCACACTTAGCCAAGGAATGTTTGTGGGAGCGGTATCGGATAATTTCCAACAAAAAATACCTCAAAAAATATTTCACAGTCAAATTCTAGTAGACACAAAAAAAGAAACCCTAGAAAAAGACAATTACAAAAGCATTCCAATTCTTACCTCTTTTACAAATTACAAAGGAGAGAGTTTATTAGATAAAGCAATTTTAGATAACTATTCTAAAATTAAAAAAGACATTAATTCGCTGGTTAAAAACGAGCTTAAACGCATTGAGAACACACCTGATTTAGCCCATTTATTAAACCATAATAAATAAATTTCAATCAAATAAAAACTTAGAATTTACATTAACTTTTTGTACCTTATACAAGGTAAATTTACTTGTTTGTATTTGTAATGATAAAAACTATAAAATATGGCAAATTATTTCTGTGAATATTGCGGTAGCAAATTCGCAAATATCCAAAGCCTTACTGCTTGTAGTTGTAGGCTACATCCTTTAGGTCAACACAAAGGCAAACATAAACTATATGAAGGAGGTCAAAAAGCCCAGTATTTTTGTAAATATTGTGGAGCAAAGTTCTCAGCTTTAACAACCCTAACTAATTTATCTTGCCAAAGACATCCACAAGGCCAGCATAAAGGAAAGCACTCACCTGCTTTGTAAACTTAAAAATACAATCTTTAGTATTTGCAAAAGGGAAAGTCAAGTCTTATTTAAGATTCACTCTCCCTTTTATAATTATAATCCAGTACAATAAAATACAATATCATTTACTTTACATTTTAGCAAAATCAATCATAAGCCTTTTATCTTTATCAAGACTAGCAACAAGTTTTAACTTACCGGTTTTGTGATAATTTACAATCACCGGTTTTATAAGGCTTCCCTTTGTTAGTAGATCGCTTATTTGATTTATAGAAAAACACTGCCCGAAAATATTTCTTTTTATACTCCAAGAACATTTATTAAAACTACAAAACACATGTTTTAAATCAATAATTACTTTGTTTTTTAAACACAAAGGACATAATAAATCACTATTGTTTTGCGCTTTACAATACTTTAATACCTGTTTAAATTCCTCTAAGAGTTTAGTAGTTTTATTTGTAAAATCTTTTAAAGACAAAACTTCTTTTTGTAATTTATAGCCATAAAGCTCAAGTTGATAAAGCATTGTAAATTTAATACTGTTTTGTTTGTTAAACCTATTACCTTCTATAGCTGAAAGACTAAGAGAGTCTTTCTTATATACTACTTGTTTACTTTTAATTAAATACTCTAGAGAAAGTAAAAGCTTTTCAAAAAAATCAATAAAGAAACACAACTCGTCTTTTTTAATTTTTTCAACTTCTAAACACTTTAAAAAATCTCTCTTTACTTTATTTATCAGTCTTTTTAAAGTTACTTCTTTCTCTATATAGGGCAGTTCTATTATCTGACAACTCACCAGTTTTGCTTTAAAACTTACATCTACTTGAGTATTATAAGAGTTTACAGATTTAGAATTTTTAAATTTTAATAGCTCTGTTTGTCCGTTAATATTGCTTTTTAAAGTATAGCTTTGTTTGCTTTGACTAAGGCTACAACCTTTAACAAATCCCTTTACAATTAAATCATAAATTGCTTTTTTATCACTTGATAAAACACTAGGTAATTTATAGGTGGTTAATATTGGATAGCTCTTATATTTTAAAGACGGGGATTTAAAAAGATAGGATGACTTTTTAAACTCTAATATTTGCTGTCTTAAATTGGGATAATCTAGTAAAACGTGCAACCGTTTAGCTATTGTATCTTTTATATCACAGCTTAAAGATCTATTTAAAGTTAAGGGGTAACTAACAAACCCTTGATAGTAAAGCTCTAAGGCTAACTCAAATGTCTTTGAAAAATCAATTCCATAATACCTATAGGCTTTAAGGGCTAAAGTAATCATATCTAAGGCTTTTTTAGGCTTTAAACTACTTGGTAGAAAAGAAAAAGAAAGCCTAGATTGACAAGAAAAGTACTCTTTATAAAGCAAAGCGTTTTGTTTATTGTCGAATGTTTTATCTAAGTACAAACACCTTGTTTTATTATTTTCCTTTACCTCTAACTTTAACTGATACGTTTTTAAAGGTTGTTTTTTATATCTTTTCACGCATTTAACTATGCAATGAATAATTGCCTTATTAAAAACAGCTAAAAAGTCATTTCTATTTTCTTTAACGATGCTCTTTTCAGGTGTAATTAGACTTGATAATTCTTTGTAAATAGATTCTTTAGCCATAAAACCATTATACAAATTATCTTTTTTCTCTTGTACATCTTGGTGTATTTTAGCCAGATGCTCCAAAAGCGTTGGTCTGTAAAAACTATTGATCCACATGGTTTTAAAAGGGAGAGATAGATTTAAGTACTCATATAAATACCTTAACTGCACTTCTTTACTAGGGTGAGGTTCACTTATAAATAATAATTGTTTTGATTTTCTAGTTAAAGACTTTATTAATTTTATTTTTTTTAAAACAAGAGTATCACTTTTTAAAATAGAAATACTACCATTACTTCTTGGCGTGTTATTTCTATAAAAATAAATCTCTTGAATTGAACACACCATATACTCCTTCCCCATGTAATGCCCCCAATGCTTTTGATTAGCATTAACAAGCGCAGCTAGATAGCTTGCCACGCTTGTTTTCTGAGTTATAATTAGTATCATAAATAAATTTATTTAATCCCCATTGAAGTTTTTTTGTTTTTCTCAGGAACTATATCAGCTACGATACTTTGATTGCTTTTTTGTTTTGGATCTGTAAATGAAAAATTAGTTTTATTATTTACCCCATCATAACTAAGATATCCTTTATAGGCTTTGCCCATTTTATCAATTAGCCCATCAACCAAAATAGTCTCTCCACTTCTAAGGGCTTGTTGCTCTTTAGGGGTTAAGTCTTTTCCTCTAAAGGTTTTTAAATCTTTCTCAGGATTTTGGTATTTACTTTTCTTAACATTATCAAACAAAAACTCTATATGACCCTTGGATGCGTTGTACTGAATCTCAGCATCAAAAGGATTCCCTTTTGCCGAGGTCATTCCCTTAACAAGTACAGCCTTGCCTTGTCTGAGCTCTTGTAATTGCTCTTGTGATAAATCAACTCCTTTTATATGAGTGGGAAGCTGCATTTTCTCAACACTTACAACAGCTAAATTATTAGTTATCCTATCCACACTCACAACAGAGGCAATGCGCTCTTTACTCTCAGGGTCTAAAAGCTCCACTACCCTTCCCATATTTCCGGTTTTTAAAAGATTGTGTTTATCTACCTTAGAGAATTCATGACCACAAAAAGGTATATTTAAATTAGGAAACTTTTTTACTCCTTCAAGATTTACAACCACCTTACCGTGCTGCTCTTTCAAGCTCAGGCGAGCATCAAGGCTAAATAAAGCAGACCCTAAATCTAGATTAATCATAACAAGATCCTTTGTTTTATACCCCTTTAAAAGAGGTTCTAATAAATCCATTTCTTCAAGTTTCTCTTTAGAGAGTCCTATTTTATCAAGTGAATCCCAATCCAGATCATTTATGTTGTATTTATAAGGATTGTACTCCTTTTGTTCAACTACCGGGTTTTGCTTGATACTTTCAATACTCTGTATAACCTTTTGTGGATCGACTTGATGCTTTAAATAAAGTTCATGGTTAATTGAGTTTTTCTGATCTAAGTCTTTTTGCATGTCACGAGCCAGACTAAGGGCTAGAGATTCGGGAACTCTAAAAAAACTAAACTGTGTTGGGTTTTTTAGCTGAGAGAAAAAATTAGTAAAGAAATTAGAGAAAAAATCCCCATTTCTATCCACTTTTAAAAAAGTGTTCATATTCTCTTTAGTAACTGCATTGGTTTGCAGTACTCCATTTTTACTTAATCCCTTAACGCCTTTAATCTTATTGTCACTAGCATCACTCACTAATAATAGGTCTTGGGGTGTTTTTTCATTTTGCATAATACATTGATTTTAATTGGTTAATTCTTAAATTTAAAAGTTATACGCCCCTTTAAAATTTTTCATCTTAAAAAGGCAACTACTTGTCTTACAATTGCCTATTATCTAACAGGGGAGCTAAAGGTTTCACGCAAAAGCTGCTGAACATCGGAGAGTTTATAATACACCTTACCTCTTAATTTATAATAAGGAAGTCTTCTCTCGGAGCGATATCTTTGAAGCGAGCGATAAGAAATCTTTAGAATCTTCATTATATCTTGATTGTCTAATAACTCCTCCCCGTCTATATTTAAGGTTTGTAGTTCAAGATTGACAACGTGCTCTTTTAAACTATCTATTCTAATAACAAGTCTTTCCATCCATGAGATAAACTCAGCTTTTTTTAAAGTCATAATTCATATTTTTTTGGTTTTTAATCTACAGAGTTAGCTAACACTACAAAGCTGGTTAGATTAAAAAAAATAATTTGCCAATGGGTAAGAACCATAGCCTGTAAAAAACAGATAATACCAACCAAAACATTAATAATCAATATATTAAAAAAATAAAAAAATCTTTAAAAGCAACTTTTATTACTTTTAAAGGTTTATAAAAAATCACTAAATCAATCTTTTTGCCAATGGGTAAAAAAGTGTATAATTAGCCTATTTATTTAATTTTCTAGCTAACGCTTTAGCCGCCTTATCATCCTTTAATTTGATTAACTCATCTATTTTTTCTTTATCAATTGTTATATTTTTAAGTTTAGTTTTACTTTGACCAATAATCTTATTGTCGTGTAATTCATGACTCTTTTTAAAACAAAAGGCAATAAGTCTTCTTACCACAAAATAAAAAAGGCAAAAAACTAGTATTATAAGTATTATCTGATTCATTTACTCACGCTTTATAATTTTACAATTAACTATAGCCTTAGTTTTCTTTTCTTTCTTTTTTTATTGAGCTTAATATCTTGCTGTTCGACAGGGTTATTAAAAAACAAATTAAAAAAACTAACAAATTCACTTTGGTAAACTAAAGGGAGATTGTCTTGCAAGAAATCAAAATAAGGATGAGACTTAAAACTATTATACTGATCTTGCAACTTACCACTGCGCTTTAAAGCAAGTTTATTTAACGAGTCTTTCTTATTTATATCACTCTTTAAAGAAGTAGAATTTATTTTATGACTTAGCTCGTTACTTAGCTCTGGAAAACAAAAAACTCTTTTATAGTTATGACTAATAAAATAAAAAGTATCTTGTTTATCATCTTTAGTCTTTACCAGATTTATTCCTTGATTGTTTAAGAGTTTTTTAAAGTGATTAGCATCTTTACTTTGTTTTAAGTAATCTAGTATGATTTTTTTTATGTTTTTATTATCCTCTTTATAACTAGCACAATATTCTCTAGAGGCTCTAAAATAGTCTTGTAAAGATTCTAAGTTGTGATTGTAACTTAGCCTATAGCAGTCTATCGCCTTACTTTTCACTACTTTATTTTTATCTAATGCAAAATAATAGAGTCCTTTCATATCGTGCTTTTTATTATATAAAACAGCCTTTACATTAAAAAGATGCAAAAGAGCGTTATAGCTTTGAAAATCTTGGCATTTATAATATAAGGGTAAATTTAAAACCACCCCCTTTAATTGCTCAATTAAGTTAGATTTGGTTATATCAACAATATCAATATTGGGTTTATTTTTATGATTAAATCTTTTATTGTAAGGTGTTAAACCAAACTTATCACATAACTGCAAACTAATTTTATTGCTAAGTCTATAATCTAAATACTGATCAATTGTATTGCCTTTTATATCAACCCCAACACTGACTATATGAAGGTGTATTCTTTGAAGATCAAAGTGTTTATACACAATATAAGGCTGATTGTTATAGCCCATTTTTTGCATGTACTCCCTAGAGATTAAAACTAGCGTTTTATCACTTATTTTATCTAAAGGATGAGGATTAATAGATATATGACGTCCTGGATATCTTATGTATTGATTAAGGCGTAAATATCCCTTAAAGTAGCTGTGAAAAAAACCATATAAAGACTCCCTTTTTAAAATGCTTCTCCCTACTTTATTTAAATATAAAATACTAGCCTGTAGACTATCAACCTTTTTTTGATTGTATTTTAAAGCTGCTAATACACCTTTGTGTTTTCCTATTTTTATAATCATCAGCCCTGTTTTTTACCTGTCAAATAATTTTCTTTCAAACTCTATGGTAAGGGTAATTATCTGCCTACATAGTTTAGAAAACTCTAAAGTCAATTTTGATATCTCTAAAAGCAAGTCTTTATTTAAAGGAGTCTGTTTATTATTTACAACTAGCCTATTGTAATTTACTCCAAAGGCTTTAAAATGTAGAACAAGACTTGTTAGTTTTGCATGATATTGCAAAGCAATTGGATCAATTAAAACAGTTTCAATTTTCCTATTTAAAATATAAGAGGCTAAAAACTTACTTTTATTTTTAACCTTATATTTCAAAAGCAATTCTTGAAATCTCTCTTGCTGGTTTTTATTTAGATAAAAATGATGTTTAAATTTTTTTTCTTTATTTGAATTTTTCATAGCTGTAAGATTAGATTGGTAAAATCTATAACTTTTTTAACTGTGAAAATAAAATAGTCCTACCAAGGCTTTATTTGTTATGATAAGGCTGAAAAAACAACCTTTTATTGTAAAATAGATAATTGCTAGGTGGTGCAGTTGCTCATTTATAATTATTACTTTTTATTTTTTTAAATAATATACAAAGCCTCTATAGTAAGAATAGCTATAAACTAATTCTATTAATAGGTAGTTTTTAATCTATCATTTACTTTGTCTTTGACAGAACTATTACTTTGAAGAATGTGGTTTGAGTTACTTATCTAAACTCTGAAGATATTGGCACAAATCAAAACGAAATACTCAATTATTATTAATTAAGCTCAAATTTGTAATTTCGTATTAAATCCATCAAACATTTTTTTGTATTCAATAAGCAACAAAATTGTAACCCTGTAAAAGACAATATCTATGCGTAAAGAAAACTCCACTAATATTATAAATGAAAAAGCATTACAAGAATTTTGCAATGCTTTTAAAACCTTATCATTAATTAGTGGACGCTGGAAACTTTCAATTTTATTCAAATTGCTTAAAACTGAAACTAGCTATTCGGAGTTTAAGCTTCTTTTACCTGAGATAAGTGATCGGACACTTTCTAAACAACTCGGTGAATTAATAAAAGATGGGGTAATTTTAAAAAATAAAAACAAAGTCTCTTCTATTTATACATTAACCAGTAAGGGTAAAAAGTTAGAGAAGGTCTTAGCCGCGCTTTGCGAATTTCAAGAATAATTAAAAATCAACTTTCTCTAAGAATTCAATCACTTCTCCATTTGGGCTATATACAAGAGTGTTTCGCACTTTAACTGTTTTGGTTTCATTGGTCAAATCTATCTCAAATAGTTGCCCGCTCAAGTCTTTTGCACCACATGCAAGTGCTTGTTTTCTTGCAAGATCTGCATCTTTTACTATAAAACATATATGAAGTAGTGCATTTTCAATGTATTGATCATCTGGTTTTCTTTTCCTTCCCTGTGTTGGCATATTGGCATCCTTATCACATACTTCCAGGTAATAATTAATTGCTTTATTATAAAGCATCACACACTTTTGTAAATTGAAAGCTGGCAAAGACCAACTGTGTAGAATTTCAAAACCAAGATTTTTGTAAAATTTGATAGTTTTATCAAAGTCTATTGCTTTAATAGATACATGATGAAAACCAATAATGTTATTTTGTAAATCCATATTCCTTTATTTTTATATCTTCAAAGATATTTATCAAAGAATAAGAAAGAAAGGACTTACAAAATTGTTAGTAGCTTAGTTGATTCACTTACATTACAGGATTAAGTTAAATCAATAAAATCATCTATCTACTTTTATAAAACTCATTTTCCAATAGACCATAGAATTTCGAACATCCCTATAATTTTTATTATACAATAAGAGAATAGTTAGACTTATGACTATAAGTATTTTAAAGCTTAAAACCTTTAGGTAAAGAGGAGATGTCTAAGTGTTTTGGGTCTGCTCCATTTAATAATGCTTGTATAACCTCTTGCTTTTTTAATTTTTCAAACTCATCAAAACTTAAATCAAACATTATTTGAAGATTAACCTGAGTAATCGCTTCATTTTGATCAATAAAGTGATCTGAATACATTCTTAAGAATTGTTGCTGCAGAATTTCCTGCACCTCAAACTCTTTATATTTAAAGAAGTCACCTTGTTTAATATCAAAAATTCTTTTCAATGCTAAAAAATCATTTAATTCCTCACTTGTAATACAGTCATCTTTTAAGGTATCATTTACATATAAAAGTAAGTATTGTAAAGCATCTATTTTTATTAATTCCAACACGTTTGGATGATCTAATAAATAGTCTTTTAATTTTGCAATACTAGCATCTTGCGCTATTATAATAGATATAATTTCACCAACTTGTTTATTGTCAGAAAAATGACTCTTTACAAAATCTTTAAAATTGTTTGATAACTTATACATATGTTATAATTTTTAATTACTTATATTATAAGATTTATAATGAACATTATTTCCTATTTTTTTCTTAGTAAGTGTTTTTTCTTTAACTAAATTATTTAAAACATTAGATATAGCGCTTCCTTTTACGGACTTATTAATTAATTTATCAGATAGTAGTTGATCTCTTATATCATTTAATGATTTATAGTTGTCAAAAATACTTCTATCTATTAACTCTCTAATATTTTTTGTAAGATTAGTTTTAATTCTTATCTCAACATTACTTAATTCTATGGATGTTATATCAACATCCATCAACTCCCTCAATTTATAATCTACAGCTTTAGCATATTTCACATAAAAATCTATGTCTTTAGCTGTTCCATTTTCAATATTATCTACAGTTGATGAAGACGCACCAATTATCTTTTTTATAGTAGATTTGTTATAACCTAAACTTTCTCTCTTTGCTTTAAGTTTTTCACCAATATTTTTCTTATAAGACATAATACTTATTTTAAACAGTAAACACAAAACATCTTTTAAAAAATATATTTTGTGTTAATGAATATTTTTACTATATTTGTTTTATTATTATTGACTATTAAGCTTTTTTAGCTTAAAAACGATGTTATCTCATGCCATAAAGTCCTAAATAAAGCAGATGAGAATAACCGTGTAGTCCCTCCATGCAAAAAAGTTTTACTTTTGTATTTGCATGTGAGCGGCACTCACGTATATTTTCAACTGCACTGAGCTTTTAGCTCTCGGAGGGTTTAGGACCCCTTTGGCTTGAAAGTATATAGCCGCTCCTTGCTTTTTACAAGGATTCAATTATACTCATTAGAAACATCGTTCATATAATCAATATGAGCGATTTTTTATTTCATACCATCGCTAATACGATTCTTTTAAAGAAAAAGTAATTGTAGTGAGGTTAAAATTAAATATAGCTCATACAAATAAAGTGATGAGAAAGGAGCTACGCCCTAACTCATTACCGGGTTATCTTAACTTAAAAACACAAGTGTTTTTCATTAAGATGGATTTTTCTTTAAAGATTCGCACTCTAAAAGTAAATCCTTTCTTATTGTTTTGCAAGGACAAAACCATAAAGTGAAGAATATTTTAGGTAAAAGATGACAAAATGAGATAGTCTAGTAATTTTTTACTAGACTATCCAAGAAAACAAAAGCATTAGAACTTAACATTCTATGCTTAACACATATTTTCAATCTCTTATTCTAGCCGTCTCCCAATTAGGCTTTAAGAGATTATAAAAAGGTCTTTTGTATTAAAACACAAAGCCTTTTCCTTAAAGGACTTATCGAATGATTCATTCGAAATTTTTCAATTATTATTTATTAAACCAAAAACAATTATTAACCAAACTAAACCAACTAAACTTATATGAAACAATAAACTTGATAGAGTAATTATGGCAAATTTAAGTAAGTTAAGCATCCTGAATTTTTCCCTTTTCTTTCCTAATTACAAAAAAGTAGCGATCCTTCATCCATTTATAATATTTGATGAAATTGATTAGTTAGCGCTACTAACCAAGTTTTAGACTATTTATCTTTTTGACGTATAACTTAATGGGATATTAAGATACGCGGTAACCTTATATACCATTACCTATTACAGGTAAAACACTATAATAGGTAATGGTCTTAAACTAAACAAACACAAAACTAAAAATATCATTATCATGCATAGAAAACCTAAACCATTAGTTTTATCAGGCTAGTAAAATAGTTTTCCAAACTCTTTAAAAAAGAGATTCAACAAAAAATTTATTAATCAAAATTAATGCACTTTAAAAAACACACTTTTAAAGATGCCTAAGATAACTATTGCCTTGTTTTTCGATAAGCAACAAAACAACAACCACCACAAATACAAGGCATTAAATAAAAAAACCTATAAAAAAGGATTCACTGTACTGTTTATTAACCTTAACTAAAAACTATTTAATTATGAGAAAAAAGTCTTTTTACAACACCAAAAGTAGATTTAGGGTTCTACTTGAATAAGGTTGGTTAAATCGTGATGAAATGTTAGTAAAAAGACAAAGCACAACACACAAGCATATTTCAAAGGGATTTTGGGAATGCTATAGCGTCCTTTAGGCTATCTCCATGCTCTGTTAGCATTTTGGGAGACATGCTTAAGAGCTTTGGAGGTAGCTACATTAACCTCTTTAATAAATTAACTAACCCAATAATACAGTAGGCTTTATAGTACTACGGCAATAACAATCTTAATGATTTAATCCTATTGTATTAAAATCAACTATTATAATTATGAAAACTAAAAAATCAATTTTTATTGGTTATAGGATAGTACTGTGTTTAAGCTTTTTAAACATCTATCCTACCTATGCCGTATTAAACAATACAGAACCTCAACTCTTACAACAGCAATCTAAACTAAGTGGAGTAACCAAAGACAGTCAAGGTCCACTTGCAGGAGTAATAGTTAAGATAAAAGACACTAACAGTGGAACAATAACAGATATGCAAGGAAGATATTCCTTAAGTGTAAATATAGGAGATACCATTGTATTTTCAATGATCGGCTACAAAGAAAAAACAGTGCAATACCAAGGTGAACCTATTATAAATATAACAATGTTAGAGGATAGCTCTTCCTTAGATGAAATTGTGGTCAATGCAGGGTATTATACAGTAAAGGATCGAGAGCGAACAGGAAGCATCGCAAGAGTGACAGCTAAAGATATCGAATTACAACCAGTTATTAATCCTTTGCAAGCCATACAAGGAAGAATGACTGGGGTTAATATAACTCAAAACACAGGCGTGCCTGGTGGTGGCTTTGACATACAAATTAGAGGTAGAAATAGTTTAAGGTTTTATGGTGGCATTGGTAGCATGAATGCTAATGCTCCCTTATACATAATTGATGGAGTAATTATACCTAACAGCAATTTAGTTAATTCAACATTAGCTGCCAGTATACTCCCGTTTAACGAAACAAATCTTTTAAATGCAATAAATCCTTCAGATATAGAAAGTATAGAAATCTTAAAAGATGCTGATGCAACTGCTATATATGGATCACGTGGGGCAAATGGTGTTGTACTTATAACAACCAAAAAAAATAAATCTGATAAGCTTTCTTTTACTTTATCTTCTTCCACTTCTTTTAGTAAAGTAGCAAGAAAAATGAAACTTTTAAATACAGAGCAATTTAACAAAATGAGAGATGAAGCATTTTTAAATGATGGTATCACTACTTATCCTGAACATGCATTAGATTTAAATGGGAAGTGGGAAAGGAACAGATATACTGACTGGCAAAAAGAGTTAATTGGCGGTACAGCTCAAAATCAAAATATACAATTATCTGTTAGCGGAGGTAGCGAAACGACTCATTTTCTAATTTCGGCTGCTCAAGGCACTCAAACAACAGTGTTTCCAACAGATAAAGGTTATAAAAGAAATAATTTTCTTTTAAATGTTAATCATAGCAGTAAAGATGGAAAATTTCAATTAACATCTTCTACTAATTACTCTTTGCAAAACAACAATCTTATTGCGACTGATTTAACTAAAAATGCGCTTACTCTAGCACCAAATGCTCCAAGTTTATACAATGATGACGGAAGCTTAAATTGGAATTTCCCAGGAGATATAAACCCCGTAGCTAGTATGCATGAAACTTATCAAAATGATAACAACAATCTTGTGTTAAATGCCAATTTAAATTACGAATTAACTAAAAATTTATATTTAAAACTTAACGCAGGTTTCAACAGAAATAATGTTGAAGAGAAAAAATTAACTCCATATACTATTTACAATCCGGAAAAGAATTATACATCTGAGCAATCCAAAGCTGAAAATACTTTCCGAGATAATAAGTCTTACATACTTGAGCCACAAATAAACTATGTAACAAAAATAGGTCAGCTATCAATAAATACATTACTAGGTATGACATACCAAGAGAATAAAACAAGTGCATTGCATATTTCTGGTACTGGTTTTCAAAGTGAAGAATTTATTTCAAATATAGCTGCAGCTAAACTAAGAGGAATTAGCCAATCAGCAAATCTTCAGTATAAATATGCTGCACTTTTTACAAGAATAAACTTAAATTTAAATAGTAAATATATTATAAATTTAACAGCAAGAAGAGATGGTTCATCTCGTTTTGGTGATAATCATAAATTTGGAAATTTTGCTGCAGTTGGAGGAGCTTGGATTTTCTCAGAAGAAAATTTTTTTAAAGATTCTTCTTGGTTAAACTTTGGAAAATTAAGAGCTAGTTATGGAACTTCGGGGAATGACAATATAGGAGACTATCAATATTTAGATACTTATACATTAAATCCTAATAAATACGATGATATATCTGGCCTATCACCATCAAGATTGCATAATCCAAACTTTAGTTGGGAGAAAACTAAAAAACTTGAAGTAGCCTTAGAACTCTCAATAATAAAAGACCGAATAAATTTTGACATTGCCTATTATAGAAATACTTCTTCAAATCAACTTGTAGGAGTACCTCTTCCTGGAACAACAGGTTTTTCATCAATACAAGATAACCTTCCAGCTACAGTAGAGAACAAAGGTTGGGAGTTTACTCTAAACTTAGAGAACATAAAAACAAAAGATTTTTTTTGGTTAACAAACTTTAATATTTCTTTCCCTAAAAACACCTTACTTTCTTTTCCAAATTTAGAAGGCTCTACCTATGCTAATACATTTATTGTAGGCAAGAGCACTAGGGTTAACAAACTTTATAATTTTGAAGGTATTGATCCTGAAACAGGACATTACAAATTTACTGATTACAATAATGATGGTAAAATAACCTCTGCAGATAAGCAAATTATTAAAGAAATAAAAACAGAGTATCATGGAGGTATACAAAACACATTAACATACAAAAATTTAAGTCTAGATTTTTTATTTCAGTTTGTAAAACAAACTAACTTTAATCATAATTATAACCTAAACACACCTGGTTCTATTAACAACCAGCCTATAGAAGTTCTAAATAGTTGGTCCACAACTAATCCCAATAGTGCCTATGGCTATGTTTCAGCGGGGTATAATACACAAATGAATAATAATTTAAATTTTTTCAGATCTAGTAATGCCACTATTGGAGACGCTTCTTATATCAGACTCAAAAATATTTCTTTATCCTACTTACTCAAAATCCCTAAAGTAAAAATAGAATCACTTCGTCTATATTTTCAAGGTCAAAATCTTTGGACAATTACTAACTACTATGGTTTAGACCCTGAAAACAATTTATCTACTTATTTACCACCTCTGAAAACTTACGCCTTTGGTGTGCAACTAACTTTTTAAATCAAACTGTCATGAAAAATTCATATAATATATTTTTACTTTTTTTACTTATAATACTACTATCGTCGTGCGAAAAAATGATTGAAATAGATTTACCTTCAGATCAAATAAATACTGAAAATGCTTTTAAAGATAAACGTACTGCCCTATCTGCACTTTCTAATCTATATATAAATTTAAGAGAATCTTCTTTATTTTCTGGAAATCAACAGGGAATTGGAGCTGTTCTAGGGTTATATACCGATGAATTAAAAAGTCTTGTAAGTACTTCTACTTCTGAAAATTTTCTTATTTATCACAATATGCTTGACCCTACAAGATATACAATTTCAAATCTATGGAACACCTCTTATTCACATATATATGCAATTAATTCTTTTATAAAAGGTGTTCAAGAATCTCAAGGAATTGACGAAAAAGATAAAAAACAATTAATTAGCGAGGTTTATATACTAAGGGCTTTGTATTATCAAGCTTTAGCTCAAATATTTGGAGATATCCCCTATACTGAATCAACTAATTATAAAGAAAATACTTTTATAAAAAAAACACCTGTTTTACAAGTTTATCAAAATATTGAAAAAGATTTACTTAGTGCAGAAAATATACTCTCTACTACATATCGTTCACCGGATAAATACTATCCAAACAAAGCAGTAGCACAATTGTTACTAGCAAAAAACTATCTACTAACAAAACAATATGATAAAGCAGAGTTCTATGCTAATGAACTTTTAAATAATCCCTTCTATGCTCTAGAGAGTAATGTTTTAAAAGTTTTTAAAAAAACTGCGACTAGCACGATTTGGCAATTAAGCAATAGTTCTAATACTGCACCAACATATGAAGCGGGAACCTATATAATTTTTGTAACCCAACCATCTACAGCACTAAGTCCTACCTTATTTAACACTTACGACTCAATTGACCAAAGAAAAATTAATTGGATTGCAACTCACGATCCAACAGGAAATCTTTTTGCTTATAAATATAAAAACAGACTTGATAATCCAGATGAGTGTTCTGTAATATTTAGAATAGAAGAAGCTTTTTTTATTTTAGCAGAAGCACTTATTTATCAAAATAAAGAAAAACAAGCCATTGGATATATAAACACTATTAGACAAAGGGCAGGTTTAGCAAAATTACCTGATACTCTAACAAAAGAGCAAACTATTCTTGCGATGCTTTCAGAGGGGCAAAAAGAATTCTTTCTTGAACACGGTAGACGTTTTTTTGATCTAAAAAGAAATAACAAACTCTCACTTTTAAAAACATCAAAACCTAATTGGCAAGACAAACATGCTCTATTTCCTTATCCTGAAAAAGAATTGCTTATTAATCCAAATCTTAATCCTCAAAATGAATATTAAAATAAGATTAGTCCTATTTTTCATTTTAATTATTTGCCCTTGTGCTCAACTCAAAGGGCAAATAATTAAAGACAGTATTTACTATACAGAACTAAATAATGCCTTTCTTACAAAAGGCAATAAAATAATAATAACCAAACACTATAAATTTAACTCTAATAATGATAGTCTTTTTATTTATAATACAGATGGCAAAATTCTTCTAAAAGAAAAATATGGTAGTATGTATAAAGACTACAATGAAAATTTAGTTAAATATAATTCTGATAATAAAACAATAGAAATACTAAATATTGATTCTTTTAAAAAACAAATTATAAAAAATGTTATAGATGTCCAATTTATAGAAGATAATAATCTTCTTCTCTATGTTGATAACACTACTGACTCTTATCATTTGATTAAGGTCTTAAAAAACTCATTTAAAATAATTTGGACTTACAAAAAAAGTGATATAAATACTATTAAAATAAATGATAATAAACAAGTTATATTATTTCAATACAAAAAATTAGATAAAGGAATTGGGATAATTAATTTAAAAAATCTTAAAATAGATTATAACACTCAAGTAAAAGACTCTATTAAACATATTATTTGGGATAAAAAATTTCACATTGCTTTTCTAACACCTAATCTTTTAAGTCAAAACAACTATCCTTTTATTTATTTTTTTAATTACTTTGATAACATTATTCATAAACAAACATTAAATAGTGAAAGTAGTTATAGAGATTTTGAAGCTCTTAATAAAGAAAGCTTTAAAGTAATCTCACAATCAATACCTTTTAGTAAACCATATAATGTAAATGAACTTGAGCTTTGGAGCACTAAAGACCTAAAACTAAATCACACTATATCCTCTTCAAGCATTCAAGAACAAAGCATTCAAGGACATATCATATTTAATTATCAAAATAAAAAAGTATATCAACCTCAAAGTTTAAGTCATCATGAATCTGTAAGAATTAATGAAAATACATTTTTAATCTTTGACTCAAATCAGTATTTAAATTATTCTTATCTAAACTCCGCTAGACCAAGAGACATTAAATTATTTAATATTACTGAAAATAAGGAAACATTAATAGTTAAGGCCCAAACAAACACAGTTAACACTACTAGCTTATCACCTAATGGCAGCTTTTTTGTTTTTATAAAGAATAATATTCTTTATATCTATGACACAAAAAACAAGAAACTAGATAATAAAATTGAAATAATAGACGATGATTTAAAGCTTAGAAGTTTTATTGAAAAAATAAGAATTTGGTCTAAAGATGAGAAACACTTTTACTTCGTATCCAACTCTAGTCTAATGCGATACAACACTAAAACAAAGAAAACAGACACTTTAATTAGTGGAGAAAATTTCATAAAACGTTATAAAATATTAAATAAGCTAGAAGAATCTAAATTTAATTCAAATAATGAAATACATTCTAAAAGTATAATTGATAACAAGCTTCTAATTAATACTTACGATATAAATAACACATATTTTTCTTTGCTTGTATTAGAAAATAATAAGCAAATAGAAATTATAAAAAACACAAAAGACCATATTAGTAACGTAAAATATAGTAAGGACTTTAAAACAATTACATATACACTTGAAAATTATAATAAACCTAAAGCTATTTACTTATTTGATAATGGTAAAACAAAAAGTTTACTAAAAAGCGATATGCCAAAAAATCTATATGAATGGAAAAAACAAAAAATAGTCTCTTATAAAGATAAATATGGTAATAACTTAAAAGGTATATTGTATTACCCTAAAAATTTTGATACTAACAAAAAATATTCAATGATTACCTATATCTATGAAATGCAAAATCAAGACGCAAATAAATTTACTTATCCTAGTTATCTAAATGGTAATGGTTTCAATTTAGATATTTATCTAGAAAATGATTACTTCGTATTCTATCCTGATATTTTAACTACAAAACAAGGTCCAGGACTATCTGCATTAAACTGTATACAAGAAGCTTTAAAGATTGTATTAAAAAAGGAGAATTCCATTAATCCTGAAAAATTAGGTCTAATGGGGTATTCTTTCGGGGGATATGAAACAAATTTTATTATAACACAAACTAACCTTTTTAAAACTGCAGTAAGTGGTTCAGGTCCTACAGATTTAATTAGCTTCTACTTTTCTTATCTGTATGGTTATAATACTCCAAATATTGCCTTGTTTGAAAACGGTCAGTTTGCTATTCCTTTTGATTTTTCAAAAAACAAAAAACTTTACTTAGATAATTCGCCAATTCTATTTGCTGATAAAGTAACTACTCCTTTACTTACTTTCACAGGTGATAAAGATAAAATTGTAGATAAGAAACAACATCAAGAACTTTTTATTGCAATGCTACGTTATCATAAACCTCATATTGCCTTATTTTATAAAAATGAAGGACATGTCTTTCAAAAAAAAGAGAATCAAATAGATATAACTAAAAGAGTAATGAACTGGTTTGATTACTATTTAAAAGATTTGGATAATAAAGAAACTTTTTGGATAAAATACAACACCACCTTTGAAAAAGACAGAATATTAGAATAGTCCATTAGATAGAATTTTACCTAACAAAATTCCATTAAACCCCATAAATGGAAAATACCCCATATAAGTGTTTAACTTTTTTTGGGGTATTTTTTTATAACAATTTAATCACTATTTATTTAACTCAAAAATAGGTATAGAAGTTCCTTCAGCCTCAAGCATTTTAAACCCTAGAACATTACTAATAATAACAGGTATATCTTCTAGGTTAATACTATCAATTACCATCCCTTGCTTTAAACCACTACCATAGGCAACAAAGCCAGTATATATCTGTTGAAAATTAGGATAATAACCATGTTTTCCACCTTTACCTGCTGATACAATCTCTCCTTGTTGATTATTAGAAAACGAATATCCTAATTTCCCTGATAATGCTAATTCTACATCACTCTGCCCTCCTCTATCTTGAATCATTTCTTTAGTAATAATCTCAAACATTTCCTTATAACGTATTGGTAATTGATCAAGTACATTTTTAACCTGATTTACTATTTTTGTGTCTTTTTTATCTTTAATCTGTAATACGCAGCTTCCACCGGTTGAAAAGAAAAAGGCCCTATCTAATAAACCAGCGTCTTTTAACCAAACATTTGGGGCTAATGTGAAGTCTGTTGAAACAAATCCATGATCACCTGTTACAATAAGTAAAGTTTTCTCTTGTAAACCAGATTCAAAAATTGCATCCCAAATATTACCAATAGCTTTATCTGCACCTGCTATAGCTCTTTCAACCTCATGACCTTCTCTTCCTTGACTATGTTGAGCTCCATCAGTATTTGGAAGATGTATTGTCATTAAATTTGGCTTATAAGTTTTTATAATATAAGCTGCACTTCTTGCTAAATTTTCATCCATAGCAAGAGAGCTTAGATTAAACTGATTATAAGAGATATTTCCTAAAGCTTTATCTAATATTTCATCAAATAGTCCCTTAGGGCTTGCATGCAATTTAGTGGGAGTAATTCTATCCATTGGATTATTAAAATCCCAAATTTCTGGTAAATTATAATCAATAAAAGTATTGTTCAATGTAATAGGCCAAGATACTGACGAAGTTGTTAAACCTTGCTCTTTAGCACTTTGCCATATAGTAGGTACCTTAATATCTTTACTATCGTATATCCACTGTCCTGGTTGTCCATTATCTGCCACAGTTGTATTATAATAAATACCGTGTTTATGAGGTAAGGTTCCGGTAGATAAAGTAGTGTGAGACGGATATGTGACTGAAGGAAAAATGGTTCGCACCGCATTAGCTGATACACCTTGCTGAGCCATTTTTTTTAAATTAGGAGTTGCCCACTTTTGTTCTTGATAAAATTCAGGACGAAATCCATCAATACTTACAAGCACAACATGTTGTATTTGTTGACACCAACTCTTTACTATTAGCAAACAAATAAAGCTTAATGAGAATATTATTTTTTTTATCATTTTAATTCTATTTAAATAAAGGCATAATAAAAGCACTATTCTTATGGGAGACTAATACTTTGTTCATATCATATTTCATTGTTACAGTACCTGTTATAGGATCGGTACTAAAATCATCCATATCAGCTTTTTCAGGAATAAAATCTGGAATTAAAGCCTTTGTGTATTCTGAAGTAACATTAGGATTATTTCCTTGTTCAATTTGAGAAATTGGATATTTAATTCCTAAATCACTTACTCTCCTTCCTTCACTAATAAAAATTTCTTGACGAAGTAAATATATAGTATACAATAACTCATCGGTTGAATTAATTGATTCAACTGTATTTCTATCCACTTTAGTTCCAGAGACTTTATGCACTAATATCTTTCCTTTTTGACGATCTAAAACATAACCATGTTTTTCAGAAGAATTTGCATCAAACTTTACTGCGACTTCCTTTAATGGATAATCAGCTCGAATCCCACCATTTCTATTTTCTTTCTTATCATCAACTAACTCTGTTTCTCTAGCGTGAACAATATCTAAGAGTTGGTATAAATATTCTTTGCTTAATAGTATATCATTATTAGCTAAAGCCACTTCACTAAGAATCAAGTAAGCTTCTTCACTTTTAGCTAAAGCCAAAGATTTTTGATCATTTTGAGGCGTGCCCACAGAGAAAAATTTTGGATCTAAATAATCTAACCTTGGTAAAGGCGCTAAACGATTTGGTAAAGCATCAAAAGTTGCATTTTGCATTTCATTAACTAAGCTATTTTTTCCATCAAACTCTACTGTATACAATAAATTAGGAGTTGTAATAGCAATTTGTGCATAATGTTTTGCCTGTTCTTTATTTCCTAAACGATAATACGCTCTAGCTATAAATAACGCATAAGTATTTTTAAGTTCACTATTTAAGGTTAATTCATAAGCATTAGTAAAACTTTCAATGGCTAATTCTAGCATTTCTTGAGAACCAATTACAGCTCCTAATTTACTTTCTGGAAGACCAATAAACAATTCTCCTCCCAATACATTTGCATATCCCTTACAAAAGTGCATAAAAGCAATATTTTCTTTATCTAAAGTCGGATCCTTACTCAAGACAACATCAAGACCATAAGTTGCCATTTCTCGTAAAGTTTGAATACTAGCTTGTAAATTATTAACATCGGGATCGAAATAATCAATTTGAACTTGATCGAAAACCTTAGAATATTGTGTATAGTTATTAAAATAATTATCTGAGGTAATCTCAGTATTAATTACAATTACATTGGTTGTTAAAGCTAATTGCTTTTGTAAACCTATTATCCAACTATGTCCCGCATTTGGTTTATTTAAATAATCATCTTCTGTTACATAAGGATTATCAACACAACTAACTAGTGTTAGTGCTAAGATTAAAAAAACACTAAAAGCAAAATTTATTTTTCTCATAATTATTTGACTTAGAAATTAATTTTTACAGATCCTAAAAACTGTCTGGGAGCAGAATAAGTAGCATAGGCAATTCCTCCTGTAGAAGCACCGCCTTGTCCTTGAGCTGCTCCACTAATAGTTGCCTCTGGATCAAAAGATGAAGAAGTAAAATTAAAAGGATTTGAAACTGTAAATCCGAATGTTATAGATTGATAAAACTTTGAAGTAACTGGTCTAAAGTAATATGATAACCCAATTGTTCTTATTTTAAGATAATCAGTCTTTTCTACAAAATGATTAGTTAAATTCAACCAATTACTTCGACCATTTTTTTCTATTTCTTCTTTTGGTACAAAAGCATCTGAAGCACCGTAGTTATATCTAAATTGAGCATCCCAGTTTGCAGCATAACCACCAGTTTGATAATTAGCATTGGCAAATAAACTCCAATTCTTATATCTTAAACTTAATCCTATATTACCAAAAACCTCTGGAATAGTAGTCCCTAAATAAGCCTGGGGAATTGTTCTTTCCAAAGTTCCATCCTCTCCAATTATTCCGTAATTACCCCTTATAAATCCAACAGGTCTACCTTGCTCCACAACAGTTTGTAGAGTTCTAGAACTAAACCCATTAATATTAAAGGCAGGTGCTCCTCCAGTACTTAACACCTTATTTTTAAGGGTATTTACAGAACCTGTCAAATTAAAATTCCAATCCTCCAAAGCAATTACATCTAGAGAAAAATTCATTTCAAACCCTTTGTTTTCTATTTCTCCAATATTATATAATTGACTTTTTGTATAACCGCTAGAGGGAGCAGGTGGAACATAAAACAAAGCATCTTTAGTTTTAGAATAGTAATAACCTATAGACAAAGTCAAACGATTATCCCAAAAAGATGCATCAACTCCTGTTTCCCAAGTATGAGTTTTCTCAGGACGTAAATCATCATTTCCTGGTTGATCAAAGCGTGTTGCCTGTTCACCTAAATATCCATCAAAGGTTACTGTTTTTTCATTTGCATATGCAGGCGGAAGATTTCCGGCTACTCCATAGCTTCCTCGAACACGTAAGGAATTTACAAGATTACTAACAAACCATGGCTCTTGTGAAATCATATAAGACATCCCTATTTTAGGATAATATTGAACTCCAATGTTTTTTCCAAATGATGGGTTGTGATCTCCCCTTATCCCTAAATCTAAAAACAATTTATCTTTATAACCAATATTTTCAGAAAGGTAAAATCCATAATTTAAAACCTCGCTTAGAAATTCATCACTTGTGCGAATAGCAGCCTCAGAAATCGAATGCGCTCCATCTCTAATATTACGTCCTTCAATAAGAGTTTGTTTATCAGAGTTTCTAAAGAGTTGACCACCTAAAGTGGTTATAAATGAAAAATCTCTAACTTGAAAATTGTGTTGTCCATTAAATTCTACTGTTAATCCTAAGTATTTACGTTGAATCTTTTGAATACTTCCTTGGTCTTTTATTAATTGTCCTTTAGTGGCTGAAAGATATTCATTTGTTTCTATACTTTCCTGATCTTGAATACGATAATCTAAACCTCCTACTAATTTAAAAGACAAATTCTCTAAAGGTTTATATTTGAATTGTTGAGAAGTAGTAAATCGATTAACCTGAATACTATTGTCTTGTAAACGTTCAGCATTATTAACAAACTCTTTCATTTTACTAAATTCCTCATCACTGAGTTCATCTAAACGATTATTAAATCCTGGTCCAGTAATTTTAGATGCTCCATCTTCTGCGAACCACAATCCAGTATAACCTCCTTGATTTCCATTTCTATTGCGCTTATATGTATTATGTACATATAAAAATGAACTTTCATAACTAACATCTTCCGATAGCTTTGCATGGAAACCAGAGCTTAAATCAAATTTTTGATTTTCATTTTGTTTATGAATTTGTACTCCCGAAGAATTTTGATAGCTAGTTGCAAAATTATATCCAAACCCACTATCAGATTCCCCATTAATATTCATACGATACTTTTGATAAAACCCATTTTCAAATAATAAATCTTTAGTTCGCTTAAAATATAGAAAGTCTGTAGTTGGTGTCTCCACCCCCATTTCTGTATAAATATTAACATAAGTTCCTGGCATTCCTCTTTTTTTAGTAAAAATTTGAATTACACCATTTGCTGCATCAGAACCATACAATGTGGTGGCTGCTCCTCCATTAATAAACTCTATTTTATCAATATTATCCATTGGAATATCAGCAATTGAACTCATTGATGCGCCTTGAGAACTACCTCCTAAGGCAGAACGTGTATTATTATTATCTAATCGCACTCCATCAATATAAATAATAGGAGTACTACTTAAAAAAGCTGAGTTAACTCCCCTTGAACGAATTAAAGAAGTAGCACCAGCTTGCCCGCCTGTTAAATTAATTTGAGCATTAGGTAGTTTAGTGGCAAGTAATTGATCAATTCGTTGAGCAGGAATTTTCTCTAACTCACTTGCTTTAATTACAGTTACATTATTAGCTAAACGCTTTTTCTGCACATCCGCTCCTTGACCCGTAACAACAATTTCATTTAACATTTGATTGTCTTGCTCTAAAGTCACTAAAATGTTTTGATTACTTTTCGAGAAACTTAAATCCTTAGTTTTATATCCCATAAATGAAAAGGAAAGAGTAATCGGTGATTTACTAACATTTAATAAAAATTGACCATTTATATCAGTTGTAGTTATAAATTCATCACCACCATCACGTATATCCGCCCCAATAATAGCAAGTCCTTGTTGATCAACAATCCTACCTTTTAACTCCAGAAGTTTATCTATTTGTTCTTTTGGGGATTGAACTAATATTTGGTCTTCCTGAATTAGAAAAGTTAAATGAGTCACTAATTTGATTCTATCGAGCAATTGTTCTAATGAATTATATTGATTAGAGAACTCATAGGTACTGTTCAAAGGAACTTGATCAGTGATATAAACAAAACGTTGGTGAATTTGCGATTCAACTTGATCAAATACTTCTTTTAAAGTAGCCTTATTTTGAGCTAACTTTAATTTTATAGGAACTTTGACCTGCCTATTTACTAAAGTATTAGAAACGGCATACACTTTTGGGGTTTGTGTTGCAATACTAGCTAGAGTTAACGTTGCTAATAAAATGCTTTTTTTAATCATAATATTATTATTTAAGTGTGTTTGATTGTTTTCTACCTAGTGCTAAGGCAATTGTCTTAAGAGCTATACTCATATGATTCTCTATAGTATTTACTGACACATTTAAGATCTGTGCTATTTGTTGATATTTTAGCCCATCGATACGACTCATTTCAAAAATGCGTTTTGATTTAGGTGGTATTTTATCTATAATTTTTAAAAGAACTAATTGCAAATCTGCCTCATGTTCAGATTCGATAATATCATCTTCAATGGGAGATACAAGAACCTTATGCTCAACTAAGCTATATTCACAGTTAATTTTAGTTTTACTAAATATTTTCTTTTGTTGGAAAATCATATTTTTAGTCATCGTAAAGACATATACTTTAGGATTTTTAATTTCTCCTAAAGCTTCTTTATTCTGCCATATATAATAAAACACATCGGATACCTTCTCTTCTACCAAATAGATATCGTTTTCATAACTGCTGCCAAAACGACACAAGTATTTATAGTATTTTAGATAAAATTTTTCAAAAGCAACGCTATTTCCCTTTGCTATTTCTTGAAATAAGGTTAAATCATCTTGTGGCTTTAGCTCGTTTTTTTTATATAGAATATTAGGCATAAGGTTCAATTAAATAACTGTTATTTCTTAAAGTGATAGTACAATTTGCTATATAACAAAGTGCTTTTTTAAACTCCTCTAATGTTTGATTTTTAAAAACTCCAGTAATTCTATGTTGGGCAAATACATTATCATTTATTAAAAATGTTACACCATAGAATTGATTAATCTCAACCAAGGCTTCAGATAAAGGTGTGTTAGTGAAAATTAAAATTTCATTTCTCCAACCAAGAAGTTCTTCTACATTAGATTTACTTCTTTTAATTTCTCCCTTTACATTATTCCAGATTAATTGTTCATTAGGTTTTAAGTAAAGTTGTTCACCTCTTCCAAATCTAGCTAGTACTTTTCCAGAGAGTAATGCAACTTTCTTTTCTGGTGTAATAGTATTGACGCTAAACTGGGTACCAATTACTTCTACTTGTAAATCTTGATGTTTAACAATGAATTTTTTCTGAGGATTTTTCACAACATCAAAAAAAGCTTCTCCCTCTAAGTAGGCTATTCGAAGAGTGTCGTTTTGAATAAACTCTAAACTCCCTTTTCCATTAAACTCTACGATACTACCATCTTCAAGAGTTATTTTTTTTCTTACTCCTTCTAAATTAGAATAAATACTCTCAAAAAATCTATCTTTTTCATCTTTAGTTGCTTTATAATCAAATAATAAATAAGTCATAAAAAAACTACCAATAACAGCCAAAATCATACAAGCAACTCTCCAATATGTTAAATCAGTTTTAAAAGTTGTTGATTTTCGTTTTCTTACTTTATTTAAGAGTTGATTATTGTTAGGATAAGCTTGCCAGAGTAAAGAATATTCCTGATAAGTCTTTTTTAAATTTTCATCAAAAAGTAATTCTATCTCAAAAGTAATTCTTTGCTCTTCACTACATTCATTAGCTAAATACTCGATGCAGCGTCTGTTATTTATTTCTTGCTCACTCAAAATCAATTAGAAGTTTGGTTTAGTAAAGGAGTGAAATAATTGATTTTACCACTAGAATTTAAGGTTATTGAATGATTAAGAAATCGTTAAGACTTTTTCTATCACAAATATTTCCAAGAATTTGTCATTATCCAAAACAAATTAAGCACTGATAAACATTGTAGTTTAATGTGCTTATTACATATAAATAAAACTGTAAGTTATATTTATCCTATATAAGGGTATATACTTTTTTTGATACAAAAAGCGTCCTTATTAAAAGGACGCTATTAGAATTAATTTTCATTTATCTTGTACAGTGGAAGTGTACATACGGTTTGATTTAATATAGGATTAAATTCTTTATCATACAATGGATGATCAATATTAGATGCATCAGTCCAAGTACATAACTCTTCACTAAATTCTGTACTACACATCTCTTTTTGTTCACACTCAAGACCCTGTGAATCAATCTTCTGATAACCAGGAACGAGTGTTTGAACATTCTTCATTGCATTTGTTGCAAATGCACCACCGATAGCAAGACCAAATACTAAGATTGGCATACTTGCTGATTTTAAAAACTTTTTCATTTTAATAAAATTTAATTGGTTAGTAGCTTATTTTAAAGATTAAGCAAAACTTTAATTAAACTTGTCTGTTAATGATCTGGCCAGTTTGTAACGCACAAGTTTTTGATCAAACAGTCCATAGATATGATGGTCTGTAACAATTAAATCAATAAGCTTACTATCCCCTAGGTCATTGATATAAAAGCTAGCGATATAATTGTCTTTTTTAAAGTCGTAGATATCAACAATACTAGCTTGTCTATAGATTGCCTTGGACTCGTTTTGTCCAAGAGAATTTGATACAATAAACAAAAGATTGTTTTTAACTACTACTCTTTGATTTATAGCCCTTACAGGGGTTGTCATTTTATTCTCGCCTGATGATAATCTAGTAGCTGTAATATCTAAGGATTTTGTGGTATCAATAGTGTTTTGAGCAGAGAGCAGCTCAAGGCTAGGGCTTATTAAAATATACCTGTTCTTATAATAATAAGTATAGATTAAAGTCTTTTCTAATTTGCTAAAGCTAAAACTACCATCTGTATCAAATACACCATCAGTATCACTTTTCAATATATTAGAGTTTAAATGAGTTCTTGGATTACTTTGTGAATCAATAAGTCCTAATACATTTTTATAATTTTCACTACTTTGACTTTTAATTGCAATTGCTGTGGAATCAATTGGAATATAATCCGAAAAATAAGCTTCCTTAAAGCTAAACACCTGTGTTTGTTTTGCTTTTTCACTAGAGTTTAATCGTCCTTTATAAACAATAGGAATAGAACCATCACCAAGAAAAAAGTAAGGATAAAATGTTTTTAATCTCAAGTAGGTGTATTTAAACTGAGTTGAATCTATTTTTATAGTATAGTCCTCTCTTTGCATTAACGAATCAACACTAATAAATATAAGTGGAGATTTACTATTACCCAGATATACTTTGTCTTTATAGTAGCCTGAGAAGTAAAACGTATTTACCTTTAAATCTAAAGTGTCCTGTTCTACTACGCCATAAGGCAGGTATCTTCTTATAAAAGGATTTTCTTTTTTTATGATATACTCAGAAGATAGAAAAATAATTATTACTATCCCAATGCTTATTAGTGTAGTTGTAATGGATAATATAAAAAAGCGCTTTGATTTATTTTCGGTATAAAAGATAGCTAACAAAATTAAAACACTTACAATTATATTAAACCATAAATGTTCACTCCAGCCTAGTTTTTCAAGTACACCCCCACACGAGCATGGAATAAAGTCACTGTAGTTTAATATCAAGTAGATATAAATGGTAAAGGCTACCATTAGACTATAACTTAAATACAATCCTAATAGCCTTGTTGGTCTTAGTATTAGTAAAAAAGCAATAATAAGCTCGGATATTACAACTAAATAAGCTATAACCCTTGAGTAAATACTTAAAACAGGAGACTGAGTAAGTTGTACTTTAAACTCTTCAAATGTAATTAGTTTACTTATTGCTGCATAAACCAAAAGAAGTACAATAAAATAGCGTATAACAAAGATATATTTAGTTTTCATGGCGGTATGGATTTGATTCACACCAAACATACAAACCATTAATTTTCAAATCAATACGTGTTTTCACCTAATTTTATGTCCTAAAAGAGCACATTTTTAGTTTTTGTAAAGAAAGGGGCTATATTTTTAAAGTAATAGTTTAGATATCAAAATCTTGTTGACTAATATAATAATGGCGTAAAGCAAACAAAATAACACCTATAAAGTTCTTCGAATCTGTTTTTTGCAACAGTATCTCTTTGTGCTTCTCCACTGTTCTAAAGCTAATATTTAGCTTATCGGCGATTTCTCTACCACTATACTGTTTGGCAAAGAGTTTTATAATTTCAAGTTCTCTCTCGGAAATATTTACCACAAAGGGAGCCTTATCTTGTTGCAAATAGCTAAGCTCTTGTTTAATCCTCTGATCTAAATATATCCCAGATTCTTTAACCGTTAGTATTATCCGTTCAAGCTCTACAGGGTCAAACTCTTTACTTAAATATCCTGAGATATTGTATCGAAATAGTTGAGACAAGGTAAACAAATCTATTTGCATGGTAAGAATAACAATTTTTATCTCAGGATAATACCAAGATAACTCCTCTGTGGTTTGAAAACCATCTTTAACTGGCATTTGAATATCTAGAAAAACAACATCTACTGTTTGCATATCTAAAGCATCAATAAATTCTTGTCCATTAGAGCATTTTAATACAACCTCAACCTTGGGTATCGTTTTTAATAAAAGCTCTAAATGATCTAAAAATTGCGTGTGATTATCCACAATAGCTACTTTAACACTCATATTAAAATATGTATTACTAGTTAATCTATCCTTGGTTAATTACTTATCCATCAACTCCATTTGATTATTTTACAGTTAAATCACAATTTAAAATTTAAAAAAAATCTACATCGCTAATTAACAACTACTTACAAAATAGTATTTTTATCATAAATTATCATAACATAAACCCGACTTTAACATTTATATATTTTAAAATCAGCACTTTAACTAGTATAAATTAACTTCAAAGTAATTTATTTGTAAAACCTTTTATAAGCTCACTCTACCTAATAAACAAATCATTATATACCAAAGCTAACTTATAAACAAGTAACTATAATTGAGTTATCAACTAAGTGTTACATCTGGTTTACCTACAAGAAAAAAACAGCTATTAACAATTCACTTTTCTTGTTTTAAAGCATTAGAATCAATACGTGTTTTCACGTATTGACTCTAATGTTTTTATTAGCTTATTTTATCAAGCAACTAAAAGTTCTAAGAGTTTTTTCATGTTCCATAGCAAATAAAACCCCTAAATAAATAAAAGTAATGGCACAATTAAACAACTACAAAAAAGCACTGGAAACAATTATTGAACAAGAAGAAAAAATCATCTGTAAAAAAGATATCTGCCTTGAAGATTTATCTAAAATGATTTGTTTTCTACAAGTGGTGCTTTTAGAATTAAAAAATAAAATCTTAGAGAAAGGATTTGACTCGGTAAGGCAAGAAATTTTATTTTTCAAAACCATAAAACCTAAAATATTAGGTAAACTCATCTACTATAACAAGATATATAAATATGAAATAAATGCCCCGAAGCATTGTGAATTAAAACGAAAATTCTTCAGTAAAATACTCAAAGAATTACATTTAGATTATAAAAAACACCATTATAAAAATGATTTCTACATCTACTACAAAACAAATAGAGAAGATAGAGACCAAGAGTTTTTCACCCTTGGTAAAATCAATATTTTAAGTGGTATAAATAGTTATGGCTTTGAAATAGACAGTGAATTCTCAACCTATTACGACTATAAAATTGCACGTATTATCTCCCATGAACTCTTACTTGAGTATATAAGTAAAAAGGTCTGTTCAACCCATAATTTAAACAATAATCAGCCTTATAAAACTACCTCTTATAACTGGTCAGAATCACAAAATGCACTTATTGAACTCATCTACGCGTTATCGGTATCAGGTTCGATAAACAACGGAGAATTAGAGATTAGAAAAATAGCGCTTGTCTTTGAGCAGATTTTCGATATTTCAATTATTGATATTCATCATGCCTTTCATAGAATGAAAACAAGAAGTAAATCAAGAACGATTTATCTTGATAAATTAAAAGAATCCTTAGAGCGTTATATGGATAGGTATATTTAAAACATGTTTTTTTAGCCTTATAAAAATAATTAATTCAAAAAAGACTTATAAGATAAACTCTGGACTGACCCCAAAAAGTTAGACACTTTTTGGGGCATGTCTAAAAGTAGAGGCTTTTTAATATGCATCTCAATAGACTCTGCATAATAGGGTTAATTAAATTAATAGATTATTTTTGTTATTTTGGATACAGTAATTAGAGCTAATACACTGCAGATATACCATGATCGAAGGATGTAATACTTGTAACTAGCAATTTGCTTTTTTTTGGAAAACTCTAAAAAAAATCAAAAAGAATAATTACTTACTTTAATAGTAGTTTATAAATGTATGGTATTTGTAGTATAAAAAAGAAACTGAATATCTACAACTTAAAAAATATTGAATAAAAGAAGGTTAAAAATAGGTATCCATTTAATTGTAATTTAAAAGGACACCTAATAGAGTTAGAGTAAATGCTTATTCTGCATCAAGTATTCCAGTGCTTTTTTCACTATCTTTTCAGGCTTTTGTGGATTAAAGCCTAAATCGTTTCTTGATTTAGAAATATCAAAATCTTGCTGCAATCCAGAGAACATCGCAATTTGTTTTGTGGTTAATACAGGAGGTTTTCCACTTAACTTTGCCGAAAACTCCATAAACCCTGCAATGGCATATAATACAACTTTAGGGACAGATTCTGGTACTTTAAGCTTAAGCTCTGGATACAATTCTTGAGCTAATTTAGTGGTATCGGTAATGGTCATACACTTTTGGTTAGCAAGAATATAGCGTTCTCCAGCCCGACCTTTATCTGCAGCTAGGTAGCAACCTTCTGCAACATCGTTTACATCCACCCAATTTAGTGTAATTTTTGTATCCATAGGAATTCTTTTATTTAAAATTAATTTCAGCACTCCATAAGATACATTTAATGGTAAAAATGCTTCACCACCTATCATCGCACCTGGCATAACTGATACCAACTCAATTCCAAGTTTTTTAGCTAGATTAAATGCCAATTTTTCACCGTCATTTTTAGAATTGTAATACATATCTCTTCGATCTGGATTATAACCATTACTTTCTTTAGTAGGAAGATGAGTATAATCTAATGCTGCGATGGAACTCACATAAACAATTCTTTTCACACCTGCTTGTGCTGCAGCCTCTATAGTATTACGTGTCCCTTGAATATTTACATCATAAATCTCTTTCTTAGGATCTTTAGCCCATAATTTGAAAGCTGCACCTACAGCATAAAATGTTTCCACACCTTGCAAGGCTCTAACAAATGAATCCTTATCTGTAATATCTGCCTGTACAAGCTGACAATCTAAATCTTTGAAACACTCCTTATTATTGAGATTTCGAACAGAAGCGCGAACTTGAAATCCTTTTTTTATCAGTAATCTAACTAGATTATTGCCCAAATGTCCATTTGCACCTGATACCAATACTAAATTTTTATTTGTCATATAGAATGATTTTAAATGATAGGACAAAGTTCTGTCTTACTTGTTGAAAATCACTTCACAAATGTTACCTAATGATCTGCTTGCGAATACGACTTAAGCTTTTAGGATTCATCCCCAAAAAGGAGGCGATATATTGCATTGGAACCTTGTGCAATACTTCAGGATGCTCTTGCATCAATTTTAAATAACGCTCTTGGGCAGTTAGGCTTGCTAATTCTTTAGAGCGTTTTTCATTATAAGATAACGATTGCTCAAATACAAGGATACTAAAGTCTTTAAATGCTGGACTTTTCTGAAGAAGTAAATCAAGATTAGTTTTTGTAATACGTAAAAGCTCACATTCGGTTATTGTTTGCAAATTTTCATCTGATTTGCTCTGATTTGCAAAACTTGTGTAAGATGTAATAAATCCTGTAGGACAATTAATCTGTGTGGTAAGTTCATCACACTTATCATTGTAATGAAACAAACGAATAAAACCTGATATAACAAAATACATATACCTTGGAACTTCCCCTTGCTTTTGAAGAATTCTACTTTTGGGATACAATACAGGTTCAAAATATTCAATACACAGATCTCTTTCTTTTTCTGAAAGAGTAACATTTGCTGTAATAAGTTGAATTAACCGATTATACATGCTACAAATTTACACAAATAAACCTCAACAAAAACGCTCTTTAAAACAATGCTTCTAGTAAGACTTATTATTTATAATTACCAAATATCTGTTAGTTTGATTTTAAGATAATTACAAGCGGCTAATTATTTAAATACTCTATTGGCTAAGAATGGATAAAAACACAATTACTCTTTTATTTATCTTGCTAGTGTATTTGTATTTTCATTTCTAAGTTAAAATATACGTTTTCTATTACAAATTTGTTGTGATAATAACAATAATATCAGTTAAATATTGGCAAACTATAAAAATATGTGCTAGCCAATTAAAGGACAAAACTTCATAGCTATTAACAAAGCCGTGAATTTAAGTTCACATAGTTATAAATTACTATTCCTTATTTTGTTTTAAATTCAGTGGGTCTCATATTGGTGAGTTGCTGAAAATTATTACTAAAGGCAGATATATTTGAATATCCAACTTCATAGGCTATTTGTGTCATATTCAAATCTGTATCTTTTATCAACTCCATCGCCTTGATAATACGTAGCATTTTTAAGTATTGAACAAAAGTGATATGTAACTTGGTTTGAAATAATCTGGTAAAACTCCTTACACTCATACCTGATTGGGAAGCAATGCTATTTAAACTTAGATGTTCATTTAATCGATTTCTAAAACTTTCGATTATAATATTGAGCCTTTGATCATCTGTTGTAGGGAGTTGAATTGAAAATTTTTTAAGATTCTCCTTTGATAATAATTCTTTAAGCATTGACAAAAAACCAAATTCCCATGAATAATTAAAGTACTCCCCTTGCCATTTTTCACTAAATGAGAGCATCTCTGCCAAAAGCTTACTTACAGGATAAATACCCAATTCATTATAAAAATTATCTGCTTTTTCATCTGGAAAATAAATATTGACAAGATATAAATCCTGTGTGTTAAACATCAAGTTATGAGAGAAGTTTTTAGGTATCCATATATAATGATTAGCTGGAATATAGAAATCCTTTGTATCAGTTTGCAAATAAGCAATTCCTCCATACACTAATAACAACTGAGCCTTATTATGCTGATGAGCTGGCAAACGCTGCTCGGTTTGCTGTCGCATCACAAGAATTGAATCAGGATTTTGATCCACAGTATTTATTAATTGATTAAGAATTTCCATATGGCCAAATATAATAAATAATAGGCTAATTATATAAAAAAACAACCCAGAGTGTTCAATAATTTTGTTGTGTTAACAATAGTAGAAACATTATGAAACATGAAATCATAAAACCTGATAAAGATTTTGCACTTGAAATACAAGCTCAAAAATCTAAACATAAATTAATTCATGAAGAAATTGATAAATCCAACATTTACTGGTTGGCTTATGCCTATTCAAGTCCTTTTATGCCAACTATCGATTTAAGCTTTGCTCTTGATGAGTTGAAAAAGCTTATAAAACAATGGTTAAAAAGAAAAAGAAACTAATTATTTATAAAAACAAAACTAATGAAACTATCTAAAACAGTTCTAATTTTGGGCGTACTGATGCTGTTATTTACAACCCACATTTACGCTCAACATACAGAAAAAATCCAACCTTTAAGTTTGGAAGAAATATGGAAAGTTGCTGAAATGAATAATCGACAACTGAAACTATCTGACCTATACCATCAGCAAAGTAAAATAGAAATATTAGAAGCTAAAGACCTTTTGTTACCAGAGATTTCGTTAGGTGCAGACGTAAAACTAAATTCTAAATTTCTTATCTACGACAATGGATTATTCTCCTCTGCACAAGATGTCCCTGTAAAAGGTTATGGGTATGCAGTGGGCTACAACTTAAACTTTAATCTTTACAATGGTGGTAAAGACAAAAGGAATATTGCCATGAAAAAGCAAGCAGAGACACGAAAACAATATGAAGTAGATCTACAAAACCAAAGTGTAAAATATAACGTCGCAGGTGCTTTTTTTGATTTATATAAGTTTTTGCATTTCTATGATTTTTTGTATGCAGAGATTGAATCAGAAAAAAAACAATTGAGATTAATAGAGAGTCTGCATAAAAACGGCACCGTATTAAAGAGTGATGTACTGAGAAGCTCCGTGAAATTGTCTCAACTGGAACTTAGTCTTTCGGATATTACAAAAAAGATTGAAATCGCCAAACAACGGATTAATATTCTAATGAGACGTGAAAATGATATGGAGCTAGCAATCAAATACGAAGATGACATGCAATTAAACGCTAATACATTCAGTGACTACAATGATTATCTAGACATTGCTTTCACCAAATCTCCCGCATACAAAATTGCTGGTAGTGACATTAAATGGAGCGAACTGAATGTAAAACAAGTAAAAGCTAGCTTATTACCTAAAGTTTCTTTGTATAGTAATTATAATTACACTTATCCACAGATTTCCTTTTATCCGTATTCAAATGACTTGTGGGGATTTGGTCAAACAGGAATTAAAGTACAATATTCTATTGATAATTTGTACAAAAGTAAACATACAATTACTCTTGCTCAAATTGTTAGCAATCAAGCTAAGGAAAAAGCAGAAATAAAAAAGGAAGAAATCTCTCTTCAGGTAAAAGAAGCTTATCTACAGCAAAAGCAGGCTTTGCAGAGCGTTGAAACGGCAGAAAAAAATATAATTAAAACCACTGAAACTCTTCGTGTTATCAGAAGTAGCTACCTAAATCAAGAATCACTACTAACTGATCTTTTGGAAGCAGAAAATGCTTTGTTGGAAGCTAAATTCAATTTGACAATAGCACAAACAAATGTAAAAGTAACCCATATCAGGCTATTGGCAATTATCGGAATTCTTTAATACAAATATTATGAACAAAAATAAAACAGATAAAATTATTGTAAGCCTAACCAAATGGTTTGGTATCGCACTATTCATAGGAATAATTATTTGGGGATCTACCTATTTCTTAAAGGGATATTGCTATGAACAGACTAATGATGCACAGGTAGATGCTTATCTCTCACCGATAAACGCAAAAGTGGGTGGTTATATCAACAAAATATATTACAAAGACAATCAGCTTGTTAAAAAAGGTGATACACTTGCCATTATTGAGTTGGACGAGTATAGACTGAAAAAAGATGTCGCTTTAGCAGAGCTCATAAGTTCACGCGCTAAATTACCGATTTTAACTGCAAGCAAAGAAACACATCTTAAAAGTATAGAGGTTATAAAAGCACAATTAATAGGGGCTAAAGCAAGATTGAACCAACAGCAAAAAGAATTTGACCGTTATAAAAATCTACTAGCGGATAAATCGACCACACAACAAAAATTTGATAACATCAATACTTCTTTATCCATTGCACAGTCAGATTATGATCAGGCTAAAGCTTCTTTACAAGTAGCAGAATCTAAATTGAATGATTTTAGAGCTCAACATAGTGCGATACAAGCAGAGATAAAAATTAAGGAAACACTTGTTCAAAGACAGGAATTGGACGTTCGACATACGGTAATCACAGCCCCCTTTGATGGACAGATTGGTAAAAAGACCATTCAAGAAGGACAACTAATACAAGCTGGACAAACATTAGCTTTTTTGCTCAACAAAGCCGAAGAAAAATGGGTTATTGCAAATTTTAAGGAAACACAAATTGGCAACTTCAAAATCGGACAGGTGGTATCCATTGAGGTTGATGCCTTTCCAAATGAAAAATTCAACGGTACTATCGAATCACTTTCCCCAACCACAGGTTCACGGTATTCATTACTTCCACCAGATAATGCTACAGGTAATTTTGTTAAAATCATCCAACGTATTCCTGTAAGAATTAAACTGACTGATACCCCTGAAAAATTAGGGAAACTCTCTGCCGGAATGAATGCCAATGTTTATGTTTTAAAAAATTAATGATGCAAGCACATAAAATACCGATTTTCAAATCCTGGGTATCTGAATGGGTGGCGCGATCC
The DNA here is from genome assembly GCF_000246945.1 of Myroides injenensis M09-0166. Lineage (GTDB taxonomy): Bacteria > Bacteroidota > Bacteroidia > Flavobacteriales > Flavobacteriaceae > Flavobacterium > Flavobacterium injenense. The sequence continues at coordinate 16,829 of NZ_BAEX01000003.1, read as the reverse complement.
GTTATATTCGCTATTCTAATGACCTGTCTATTTAGCTTCGCTTTTTATAGCAATCCGATTGCAACAATGGGATTCTACGGTATACAGTCTACCGATGTACAATATGCTATGGTTGTTATTTACGGCTCTACTGTAGCTTTCCTTGCACTTGATTTTCGGATCGTAAAATATTTTGCTCCTAGGAAATATTTATTGTTTGCCCTTGCCATAAATGCAATATGTTCTTTGATCTGTTTTCATTTCAAAGATTGGACATTGTTTATTATTTGCCAGTTTTTTCAAGGGATTACCTGTGCGTTGATGTCTGGAATTGTTTTACAACTTATTTTCCCTAGATTACAATCTGTACGTGCCCGTGTGATTGCTTTTAGCCTACTGTATGGTAGTATACAGATTGCCGTACCTTTTTATTCAATTTTTACCAGCTTAGTTACTCATTTTTTTGATTTTAACTGGCTATTCTACGGATTTACTGTCATACTCATAATTCTAACAATTACCGTATTGCTGACAATGAACAGTAAGGCACGTTTTACAAAAAAAATCCCACTTTATCAAGTGGACTGGATCGGCTATTTATTTTATGTATCTTTTATCTTGATCTTGGGATACATCCTTGTATATGGGAGACAATTGGGTTGGTGTGATAGTTCATTAATCACTAAACTTTGTGTAATTAATCTAATTATTCTTTTGATTTTCATAATAAGAGAATTAAAACTTAAACGACCATTAATTAACTTGCAGATTTTCAAGATAAAGAATTTTCTCATTGGTCTATTACTTCTTTTTACATTTTATATTTTTAAAGGAAGTACAGGACTTGCCTACGGTTATCTTGAAGTAATTTTAGGAACCGACCCACTGAGTACCATTCCGATATGGATATCTGTAATTTTTGGAACGATACTAAGTATGTTTGTTAGTTCTAGATTTATCTTGATGGGTTACAACCTTGTAAGAATAATTATTGTTGGCTTTGGAATAATGGCGATTTATTATACTTATATGATATTATTTGTTTCTGTACAAGGCCAAACAATTGATTTCATTCTACCTATGTTTATTTATGGTGTAGCAACGGGAGTCTTATTTGTTCCCATTGTTTCATTCACCACTTCATCGGCACCACCAGCAATCGCTATCAATGCATCACTCATTGGAATACTCTCTAGGTTTACTGGGTTTACAGCTAGTCTGACACTGAATAACGAACTTCAATTGTTTGCAAAATCAGGAGTTCGCGAAAGGATTCGGGAAGCACTCACGGAAACCAATCCTCAATTACCAGTTACCTTACTTGATATTCAAAATCAATATATAAATGCCGGAAGCGATATCTATAGTTCAAAGGCAGCATCCACAGGCTATTTTAATCAAATGGTAGCTCATCAAATATTAGCTAGTGCCACTAGAAATTATTACGACTGGATGCTAACAGGTGTGATTTTGGTAATTGTTATTTTACTGCTATTACCTCAAATACAAAACGTTGTTTTAAAATTAAGAAAAGGCAATATACCTTACTAATAATCATGGCTTTGAAAACATAAAAAGCTTTTTCATGAATAAACTTTATATTAAAACAGCAACAGTTCAAGTAAAGATAAGGGTTAATTATACCCTGTATAAAATACAAGCAATAATTTCTCTTGGATAAAAAAAATTCAAAACAAGAAGTTTAACAATACTAAAATAGTGCCTTTCTTTTTTTAAAAAGAATTATAAAAGTGATAAATAATTCTGACTATACTCAAATTTGATAAAGAATTTAAATTCTTTATCAAATTTGAACTTATACTCTTCAATAGACTTGTTTGCTAATACTTTATAAAGATGATAAGATTGTAATGCTTTCTGCTTTTAACAGCTAATACATGTAGATAGTAAGTATCATTAATAAATTCATCTAATACGTTTACTTTATAAAATAATTAAAACACGATATATATAAATTCTTGCGCTGTTTTACCATAACTTAATATATTGTCCTGTCTTAAGATAACAACACACAAAAAACCATATTTAGAAAAAAAAACAGTAGTAAACTAAAGCTTACTACTGTTAAATATTTGTATTGTTAAATTATTAATCCTGTATCGATTCTTTATTAAATATCTAGAATTATAAATTCACTTCTACGATTGGCTTGATGCATTTCTTTACTACAAGGTACATTATTTGCGCATTGATTCACTAACTGAGTCTCGCCGTATCCCTTACCTGTTATTCGTTCAGCTTGAATTCCTTGATTTATTATCCAATTGATAGTTGATTTTGCTCTTTTATCAGATAGTCTTAAATTATAATTATCATTTCCTCTACTATCTGTATGTGATCTTACATCAATTTTTAATTGGGGATACATCTTTAAAACTTCCACTATTTTAGCTAACTCTACCGCAGCATCCTTTCTTATATTAAATTTATCAAAATCAAAATAAATAGGATCAAGTTTAAGCTTTTTAAATAAATCATCTTCTTTTTCTATTCTCTGCTCAATTGGTTCAAGTGCAATGTCTAGATATTTATAGGAATCAAATTCTTTACCCAAAACAACGCTCACCTCATTGGTGTGATACTCTTGTTTGCTGGCTTTAATTCTAAATTTGTAATTACACAATAATTCTTTGGTTAAGAATTCTCCTAAACTATCTGATTTTAACTCTTCAATAATATTGTAATTTGCATCATATAAGACCAAATTTGCATCTGTTATTGCCTCTAGAGTATTTTGATCAAATACTTTACCTTTTATCTTTTGCGTGCAATCTACCACTTGAAAAAAATAAATATCATCACTACCTTTTGCTTCTTCTCGATTTGAAGACACCAATCCTTTTCTATTTTTCTCGTTAATGTAGAAAGAAAAATCATCTCCAGGGCTATTAATTGGAGCGCCAACATTGGTCACTGTACCAAAACTTCCATCAAAGTTAATCTTTACCTTATAGACATCTAATCCACCAAGACCAGGTCTTCCATCAGAAGAGAAATACAAAATATTATCATGAGAAATAAAAGGAAATGTCTCACGAGCTTCAGTATTTATTTTGCTTCCCAAGTTCACAGCTGCACTATAGCTACCATCGGGATAAATGCTAACTTTATATAAATCTGACTCCCCAATACTGCCTTGTCTATCAGAGACAAAGTATAATTCTTTTTCATCTACACTTAAAGCAGGATGAGCAGTATTAAAATCATCAGAATTAAATGGGAGTTCAATTGCTTGTGACCAATTGCCATCACTTTGTAACTCCGATTTATAAATCTTTAATAAAATAGAATACTCTTGATTGTGAACCTTTTTACCTTTTTTAAAATTATTTCTAGTAAAATACATTGTTTTACCATCTTTAGTAAATACTGCAGAGGACTCATTTACTTTACTTTTTAAACTTTTATCAAATAATTCAGGCTCACTAAAACTGCCATCACTTGAGATTTTAGAACTATACAAGCTTGTAAATGCTTCATTTGTCCATTTATGAACCTTTTCTTTATTTTGAGTCGCTCTTGCTGATGTAAATATTAGTTTATCACCTAAAAAAGCAGACCCATAATCAGAGTATTCACTATTGATCTCTAAGGATTTTAACTCATATCTTTTTATAGTAGAATTTATCTCAGAAAGGTAAGTATCTTTCTTATCAAGAAACAGCCTGGCTCTACTATCATTGTTTTCCAACTTTACAAACTCCTGCATAATAGCATCTGCTTTATTATAATCCTCTACGGACTTTAATGTTTGCGAATATCTATAATAGTATTCAGAGGGTAAACTGTGCTTTTCTTGTTTTGCAAAATCAAATAATTCTTGATACCATTTATTTGCTTGTTTTAACTCTGCCTTAAAGTAATATGCATCGGCTAGTTTTGATAGTGTGTTAATACTCTTATAACCTTTGTCAAAGATTCTTTTATAGACCTCTATGGCATCGACATATTCAAATTGGTCAAATTTATGATCGGCCTTTTTCTCTTTAAGGTTTTGTCCCACACTTACCGCGGGTAAACAAGTTAAGAAAATCACAGACAATAGCTTTATTAAATTCTTTTTCATATTAAACTCAATTTATTATTAAAAGAATCTTGGAGCATTGATTCTTGTTCTGTAATTAAATATTTCAAAACGCAAGAAAATCTCATGTGATCCTGAATTATAATTAGACAATTTACTTGTTTCGGCATCATAAGAATAACCTATAAATAAATTATCATTGACTTGAAATCCCACTAAACCACTTACTGCGGCATCCCATCGATAAGCTGCTCCAAGAGTAAATTTATCTATTATTAAAACATTAGCGGTTAAATCCATTTGCAAGGGAGCTCCTTGTATTGCTTTAGCTAAAAAAGCAGGTTTAAGTTTTAAACTAGGATTTAAATCAAAGACATATCCTCCCATTAAATAAAAATGTGCTTTTTGTCGTAATGTAGTATACTGATTATCATCATAGCGATCCGTTGTTAAAAAATTAGGTATAGATACTCCCAAATAGCTTCTATCAGAGTATAAATACAATCCTGCTCCAATATTTGGTGTGAATTTATTATTCACATTCTCTTGGCTTACTGGGTCGGTTGAATCAAATATTTTTAATTTACTGTAATCTACACTTAATAAATTAGCCGTTGTTTTTAAACCAAATGCCAATTTATACTCATGATTTAAATCTATAGCATAAGATAAATCAATAGAGATGTTATTCTCATCCATCGCTCCTAAACGATCGTTTGTAAAAGAAGCTCCTAACCCCAGGCCTGATTCCCCTAAAGGTGTACTTACCGATATATTTGCTGTCTTAGGAGCACCATCTAATCCCACCCATTGCGTTCTGTATTGACCAAATACACTTAATACATCTCGACTACCCACATAGGCTGGGTTTATAACAGAGGTATTATACATATATTGAGTATACTGTGGGTCTTGTTGGGCCTTTGCCGTGATAGCTGAACCAAGTAATAAAACACTTAGTGCTACTGTTTTTATTATTGTGGTATAATTCATTTTAATAAAATACTATTAATTGGTTTCTAGATGAAGGTAACCAGACTTTTTAATCATACGTGATCCCTTGTCATCTTTGTATTGGTAGGTTATCACATAATAATAAGTACCTGTGGGTAATAATTCACCTTTACTTACTGTAACTCTCCCTTGAGATTCTCCTTTAAAAACATTACCTGTAGTATCGTAATTACTAGTCTCGTAAACCCGAGTACCCCAACGATTAAATATCTCTACTTTATTATTGGGAAAACGATTAATATTTTCAATTAAAAAGTAGTCATTTTGACCATCTCCATTAGGGGTAACTAAATTATATATGACAATATCGCCATCTAAAATCCAATCTGTTTTAATAGTACCTAATGTAAAATATCCGTAGTTTTTAACCCAAGTAGGTGTACTAATTGTTTTATTATCAATATCCACCACTCCACCTTCATTTACCCAAATATTCATATTTTCATCCCAACGTAATATTCGAAGGCTTTTCTCAAGATTATTTAGTATTTCTTTTGGAGTAGTTTTTTCATCCCATGATAATGTTAAAATAATATCACTTTTGGTCTTACTATTTCTATCTATAATCCAATATTCTTTTGCATCGAGTTTATCTATAACTCCTGAGATATTTGATTTTGATTCAAAAAAAGATTTGTGATCATAGATATATTCACTTGAGAATAAATCTTTTTCATTTTCAGGAGCAGATATACCAGCTGGTCGATAAAAACCCTTATCCCCTACTGGAAATACAAATTCTTGCTTGCCTTCCTTCTCTACTGTTCCTTTTAAAAAGCTATTATCACTGGCAGAGTAAGCTTCTGCTTTGTTTAAAAAAGTGAAAGATCCTTTGTCTTTATCTATCTCACCAATACCCATATCAAAGTTTACCTTACCGGCCACAACGATATTATTTTCAATTACAAAGGCTTTATCTAGAGTTGAATTAGCTAATTGTAAATCATTAAATGTAGTGATTGATTCGCCCTTTAAAAGTTGAACTTTTGATGCCTTAAGTATGGTCTTGCCTTGAGGAATTGTACCTTTATAATCAAAAAAATCTCCGTTATTAATTAAATTATCCTCTAGTATCAATAATCCATTGTTCCTAAAATTTCCTTTCTCTAGATTCTCAAATGGATATTTTGACACAACTAGTGAATTGGGGGTTATATAAAAATCCCCCTTGTTAACAGTCTGTGCATTTACTCCTAAATAACAAAGGCAGAAGGTTAATAAAAGTGTTTTATAATTTTTCATATTTAACAAGCTTTTATTCTTTTACTACAAATACAATATTCATTATTGAATATGGACTACCGTTAGACTTTATATCATATTTCATTATCCCTTTCTCACTAATGCTTATATTTTCAAACACAGAAGTATCATAATCTGTTACATAATAAAATAAATCCTCAGGCTTGGTAAAATGTGGAATCCCTCCTTGATCTTTATCTGGAGCACCTGAGCTAATAACTACATTGCCTTGTAAGGCAAATTGTTTCTTATACTCAGCATATAAATCTTTTGTCAGATCACTGGCCAAAGTAGAAGTATCAAATACAATAGATGGCATATAGAAAAATTTCACAGCTTTGTTATCGCTTGTCACCATTTGCTGCCATTTAGTTCCATCGTTGTAATAAAATCCTGGTATAACATCATTTATTTTACTTGTATTATAAATTGTCATACCCTGAACATGGTTAGATAATGGAGAAGGATCCATAGTTGAGACCAAAGCGATACGAGGAAGTAACAGACCTTTATTATCAGATTCTATCTCTAATACTGCATTTGGATTAACCTCAGCCCCTTTTCCTATCTTAGTTTGAGCTATCCCTATAGAACTTATAAAACTTATTGCTAATATTATATATATTCTTTTCATGAGTTTGTGTTTTAGGTAAATTAATGGAGAGGTATAAAACTGGCTGTACCTCTCCATTTAAAAAAGTGTTGTTTGTTGTTTGAGCGTCTTACTTAAGGGTGTATTCTACTATTACCTCATAAGTATCTTGTGGAAGTACAGTGTAGATATCACCAAAACCAATATTAAAATCAATTTTAGTTCCACTAACAACTACATCTCTAACTGTACTTGTAATTAGATTATTATCTTTTAATAATTTAATAGAGATAATAGTGCCTATGGCTAATTTATCTGTCGCTTTTACTAACTCTACTCCTTGCGTTCTAGCAGAATTAGCAATGGTTTTTACACTACCTTTAGCTAGATAAACTTTTTTACCTCCTATTATATTACCTGTGAAAATTATATCTCCTTCATTTGTAATATTATCACCTAAGGCTAACTTTATCACATCTTTGTATTTGTTTATGATATCTGTTAAGAAAGAAGCAGGTAGATCAATTTTCTTTCTAGTCTCTATACCATTTTCAAGCTCAATTTTATAGAAAACTTCTTCAGTATCTGTATCTTTTAATTTACCAAAATATACATTCCCACCTTTATTAAGCACATTTGTAATTGCATTTTGTATATCTTCATTATTATTTATCGAGGATAGTATATCGCTTGTCATATTAATAAACTGCTCTTTTTTATCCTCATTATTGTACTTATAAAAAATTTCTCCTTTTTTAACATCTTTCACTATAGGAGCCACAACAGCATCATAGCTAGAAAGTACTCCTGTATCTGTTGCCTCTGCTCTTAATATATTGGTTTTAGTTTCCACCTCTGCCACTAAGTGATTAAGATCAACTTTTTTATAAGTATTGGTAGATTTATCAAAATACTGCAACTGCCAAACTGTTTTAGTAGGGTCACTTGGATCTTTAACTTCTGTATAGATTACATTACCCTGCACATTTTTAGAAATATTTTGAATTAACTCCTCTACTGTGTAATACTCGTTAGTAGTGCCTGGTTTAACTACAGTGGAAGATGAGTTAAATATCTCTTGTATATTGTTTACCACCGTCGCTTTCACATCGATTTTAACAGCTCCAGGAGTTGTTTCACTCAGACCATCTATTATATCTTGAATTTTACTTGGGTCTGTTTCATCTCCAATAGCCTTAACAATGGTAGATTCATTAAAATAAATATACCCTGTTACTTTACCATTACTATCTTTTACTTCTTTGAAAAAAGTATTTGTTTCAACTCCTTGAACCATTTTAAGAATATCTATCTCTTGTGTAGTGTATTTACCTGCCTTATAGGTTACATAATACATCTTACCATCAATTGGATTATAAACAATTGTACTGTGATCTTCCTTTACAATAGGATTTCCATCCTTATCTTTATTATCAGGATTTGAAGGAAGTATGTAATTAATCACTGCCTGAAGATTCTTAACATCTCCCTCTAATTTATTGGTAATATTTGTTATATCACCTCCTAAATCTTCTATTACAGTATTTAACTCTTCTTTACCTATTATTCTATTCCATTTATCATTAAACCAATAATAAAAACCTTTAGGCATCTCAGTTGCTGCTGTCTTATTAAATACAAGTAAACTCTCTTGTTTACTTCCTTTAATAGGCTCAAATTTCTTTTGCTCTGTTAATTCAACTCGGGGTATTAAAATACCTTTATCTCCAAGTTTTGATACTATTTCTAGTTCTGCCGACGTAGCAGGATCAGGTGTTCCTATCCCTACTTGTGCATTCGCAAAATATGATGTTGCTAATAAAGCTGCTAATAATGTGATTTTTTTCATTTGTTTTATGCGTTAAAATATTGTTGTTTCTAATTATTTAATTTTATGTGTAATATTTAAATTTGATTTTATAGAGCAGCTCTTCACATTTACCTTTACCGCTATACGTGGACCAATTGGACAACCGCTTCTTATGTTTTGTACCCACAAGGTATTTTCACCTAATGCAAGGCCTTTAACTATAAATTCAAAAGGAGTTACTTCATCTAATTTATCATCTCCCTTTTCAGAGGTATAAATTTCATAAGTCGTACATGCATCAATCATTGATAAGCTTAATAATCCCTCATTACAGATATCTATAACCTGGTCTTGTTTAACTCCTGTACCTATTGTTGGAACGATACTTACATCATATATTCTAGTAAAATCACCAAGTACCCCGACAACACTTCCGTACGAAATTTTCACTCTATCATAAGGTTTTTCATCATAAGGAGCCACGATAACCTTGTGTTTATTGCCATATCCCAAGCCCAATAACTTTAATCCTAACACATCGACTCCTCCTTCTAATTTTGGACCAACTTTCTGATCCCCAAGATATCTTTGAATAGAGTAACCTTTTATTAATTCCAAACTTAAAACTGGATTCCCTGGTATTTCAGTTGTAATATGAAGTTCATCCCCAGCCATGGCTTGTTGTTTAAACACAACTGTAATTGAAGCCTCATTTAATACAGCTACACCTCTAGAGATTAAAGCATAAGTATCTGTTTTTCCATCTACAGCATTCCACGGACTTGTAACAGATGCTGTAGCACTAGCCACACCAATACCTAAATCTTGAACACCATGTAGAACATCTAAGACATTAGAGTTAACATTATCCGCTACTGGATTACAGCTAATATGCCCTGGTCTAGAATAATAAACACCGTAAATTTTTGCTATTTGCGCAACACCTACAAGGGAGCCTTGTGAGATTCTAACTCCTTTAAAATCTTTAGGTTTACCAGAGGAAGTAGGTACAAAAGTATACTCAATAACATTATCTGCAGCTAATAAATCCAGTAATCCGCCTTGCACTGGCTTTAACACGCCAATTGTATTTCCATCTTTATCTAACCCTTGAACAGATAGTCCTCCTGCTAACATTAATCCACTATATTGCTTACCTAACTTAATGGTCACTGGTGTACCTGCAGGGACAATATGATCAAAATAGATATTTTGCCAAACCGTACCAATACCTAACAACCCTAAACCAGTTATTAACTCAGAGTAAGTTGTAGGATCACCGTCAATAGCATTATTTTTATGTGCTACTCCTCCGGTAATTATAACTCCCCAACTAGTACTATCTGTGGCATAAACTCTTTGTATTTCAGGTGGACAATCACTATTGTCTAAAACCGTAATAATAACATTATCACTAGTTAAACAGCCATCTAATTCAGCCATTACAGTATAGGTGTATACTCCTGGGCTTGTAAATGTAGGCTCTAGATCACTAATTAATTCACCTTTTTCATTATACCAACTCACCGAAGCATTTTCACTAGTAGCTTTTGGTAGTTTTATACTCTTCCCTACTTTTGTGATTAATCTCTGTTCTCCATCAATAGTTAGCTGTGCAGCTTGTTTTACCGTTACTGAGAAAGGATCAGACTCTTGTGAAAAGCAAGTTCCATTAGAAACTACAACAGTATATTCTCCTTGTGTGTTTACCTCTATTGAATTTCCAAGTTTAATAACATTTCCATCACTGTCTTTCGCTTCAATTAATATTCCATTTAAATACCACTGATAATCAGCTTGCCCACCAAGAGTTGTTAAAGTAGTTAATGTGCCTTCACAAATTTCTTCTATTCCTGTAATAATTGGTTTTACAGGTGCTGGTAAAACATCAACTTCAACTTCAAAAGCATCACCATTAAAACAATATCCTAAAGCCTCTAGGGTGACATAAAATACAGTTTTATCTTTAACTCTAGTAATTACCTCTTGACCTACTAAAGGAGAAGAATCCGATAAATCTTTATTTCTATACCATTTATAGACAGGATTTTTTAAGTCTTTAGGCGCTAGAGCGCTCAAGTCAGCTTTTATTATAAAATCTGTCAAAGGACATACAGGCTCAGGTTGATTAACTGTGATACTCTCTCGTGTTACCTCTTTGCAACTACTGGCTAATTCAAATAATACTTCCTTAGTTGTAGTTGTATTATCTGGCAATGTAAAAGTTACTTGAGCCTTATTAGAGATAAGATTGTTAACAGGTAAGCCTACCACTTTGGTTTTAATAACAAAAGACTCTTTCTGTTCAGGAGTTAATTGATCAATTACATAAGTTATTGTATTGTTCTGAATTACACCATTTTTTTCAACGCTAACAATGACTATTTCCTTATCGAGCTCATTTATTAAAATATCTCTTAATAAAACATTTCTAAGGGTTTTATTTCCTTTGTTTTCAATTGTAATTCTGTAGGTTAATTCATCATTTAAGTTCGCCTGATTTTTTAACTTTCCACTACTTTCTCCAACTTTAGTTAACCCTAGTTGATATACGGGATCTACAACCAGTACAGTACCTGGCTTTTCACTCTGATTGGCTTCTTTAGGATCATTATTATCAATTGGCGGATAGGTGTTTACTCCCTTATCTGTTATATCTGCTTTTACTACAGCAACATTTCTAATCTGAGAAATCCCCTCTAAATTCTTATCTACCCTAGCCTTAAAGCTGAATGTCGCTTGTTCATTAACAAGCAATCCATCACTTTTTTCAAAGCTTACAACACCATTATTATGCGCTGCTCCAGAGATCCATGTTAGTCCCTGTGGTAATTTATCCTCTACAAGTAAAGTTGGAAGGTCTGTATTGCCTATATTTTTAACATAAATAGTATACTCTACTTCTTCACCCCCTTTAACCTGTTGCACACTTGCATCCCCGTTTACTTTATAGGATTTCCAACTCACTAAATCTTGAGTAAGGGATTGACAAGTTCGCTCTACGCTATAAAGGCGAATTGGAGGAAAAACCGATGCGCTTAATACACTTTTAAGACCAATGGAAATACGATCATACTCAAGCCCTGGTGTATAAGGCAAGTTTACCATTTCTCCTTTATTAATTAAATCTAAAACATTTACACCATTAATTAATCCACTAGACAAATCAAGAGTATTAACCTCTTTATCACCTAGATAAGCTTTAATCTCTAACCTTCCCAAAATATTAAGATCAACTGCTCCACTTTCGGTTTTAAACTTAATATTAGTTACATCACTGCTCTGTGAGATAGAATTAAAAAATATCCATTGTTTTACACTTCCTGCAACATTTAATGTACCTAAACTAATGCGTGAGTAGTTTGATGAATTATTATCAATAGCCCTTTCAGGATACTCTACTCCTGCCCCAGATAAATCCTTAACAGTTAAATCCAATCCAGTAAAGTCAAATGAACTTGCAAAAGCCTGTTGGCAAGAATCTGTATCTTGCTCATAGCACATACCATAAACATTCATAAATGTAGCAGGGGCTAGAATACCTAAAGCACTATTGTTATGATCGCTAATTCTAACTGACTTATAATCCTTTGATGGGGTTATAGCCAAGTAAGTACGTCCAAGTTTATCACTTACTACTCTTATTTCTCCATTTTTAAATGTTGTGTCAACACCTCTACTATTACCTTGTAAAACAACACCATTGTCATCCTTTACCTGAATTTCAAAAAAGTGATCCCCTAAGGCAATATTATTTAATAAACCACCAACAATATTCCCTAGACTTCCTCCTAGGAGTCCCTTTAATATACCTTTATCATAATCAAAACGAACATAGGAAGTAGTTCCAGCCTTTACAATATGATTATAACCAAGTTCTACAAAACCAGCTCTTTTTTTACCTCCGAATAAAATACCTGCATCGGAGTTAATTGTTGCATAAGAATCAAAGTTGCCATTAAAAATATTTGAAATATCATCTGTATGCTCAGCCCCTAACAATTCTGTAGCGCATACAGAAGAAATAAAAGGACTCTCACTTATTGGATCTGTACAAATATCATTTATACGTTTAACATTATATAAACGAATAGCAGGTGAAGTACCAACATTAAGTAGGGTTACCGAGGATATCTCTACTCTATCGAAAGATTCCAAAGCTGTATCAAAAACCAAGGATTGTACACCGCCTGATTGTAATAAGCCTAATAAATCAAGGTTATTTAATAATCCTTGCTTGAGAGTAAATTCTTGCTTTTTAGTACTTCCTAAATAAGTAGTTACTCTATAGGCCCCTAAAAGATCTAATGAAAGAACACTATTAGAATTAAACTGTACTCTTACCTCTAATTTATCACCTTTTAAAGATGGTTTAGCAAAATACACCACTTGTTTCACACCAGTACCTACTGCTAGAGTACCTGAGCTGATTTCTGAAAAATTAGAAGAATTCCCACCAATGGCATGATAAGGATTTTTAACTCCTGCTTCATTTAAATTAGCGATACTTAAATTTAATCCCACTTGATTATAAGAAGTAAACTGAGCTGGAGAACACGAATCTGCACCAATCTCACGACACATATTATATACCTTTAACATACGCTGTTCACCTGTTGGTAATCCAAGTACTTTATTGGTAATACGTATACTATTATATTCAGATTTAGGTGTAACGGCCAAATAATAACGACCAATATTGTCTTGTACCAAAGAAGTTACTCCGTTAGTGGTTGCTTCAAATCCGTTAATACTAGAACTTTTCGATACAGATTCACCACTATTGAAAGCCTCCACTTCAAAATAATGATTTCCCAATAACAATCCACCAATACCATTTACAAGTTTACCTAAACTCCCGCCTAATAGCGCCTCTAATACTTCTTTGTCTGAATCAATACGTATATAAGAACTTGTATTAGCAGCTACTCTCTGATCATAGGACAACTCTATCATTCCCGAAGCTGGCAATGTAGATAGCAAGGAGCCATTATTGGCATACAATGTGGCATAGGTCTCATTATTACCATCTATTGCATTGATTGCAAAATCCACATTCTCAAAATCCTTAATGCTAGTTGCACAAGCTGCGATATCAAAAGGGGATGCTGTTGGATTAGGTATAGTTATATTTGGATTATCACAAGAATTGATATCAAAACGCTCCACATCATAAATACGTAAACCCTCGGTAAGTAATCCAACATTTAAAGTATTATTAGCTCTTAATTCTATTTTATCAAACTCTTTACCAGGGGCAAAAGTCAATGTTTTTTTCCCTTTTGTTTTTAATAAACCAGCTAGATTTACGCCATTAAGCAGACCTCCTTCTAGGGATTTTTTATAAACTAGTTGATTTGCTTTATAAGCTCTTATTTCAATTGCATTTAATAAATCTAAACTCAGGAGTCCTTTAGCTGGCTCAATTGTTAAATTTACTGTGGTGGTAGTATTTGATAGAGTCGGAAAATAAAAAAACTGTGAGATATATCCCCCGATTCCAACATTTACTGCCCCTTCTCTTTTTAATAAAGAATAAGTATCTTGTTTACCATCTATGGCCTGATAAAAATTATTTTTTACTAATCCCCCTAATAAGTCGATTTCAATTCCGGCTGAATCAAAAGATGTCCCTATTGGTCTATCGCAGCCCTGTTGATTATCTTCCACATAGTAAGTATCATAAACATCTAAGAGTTTATCACCTGTTAAGCCTAATAAAGCGGTACTGCTATTTTCTATCGAAATCTTATCAAAGTATTCTTCTATTTGAAAAGCAATCAAATAATTACCTTGGGCATCTTGAATTAATTTAGCATCTTTAGCCCCAAAACCATCTACAGATTTAACTTTTAGAACTTCTGTGTCACCATTTAAGGCTTTTACATCAAATCTATGACTTCCTAATAATAGCTCATTTAATAAACCTGAGAGTAATTTGCCTACCGAACCCCCTAATAACCCATTAAGTAATTCATTATCCTGCATGGCTATTTTTATGTAAGTCTGCTTGCCCTTGGGAACTTTATTTGGAAATTTATACTCTAATAAACCACTCTTCTTACCTATTAATAATGCACCCGGATGTGCATGTAATGTAGCTTTGCTACTTAAATTACCATCTAAAGCAAAATTAGGGTTATCAACATTCTTACTTTTAAGAAAATCAGTTGCAAACACTCTATCTTGAGCATAAGAATATTGCATAGATAAAAACAAGGCGAGCAAAAGAATTAACCTGTTCCAAAAAGGAAAAGTAATATTTTGTTTCATTTGTTGTTTGTTAATGTGTGATTAATAAAATCAAATTAGTATCTAATTTGTGAGTTTAATACTAATTGATATTGACTAAAACAATATTAACTAGGTGATAAACCTAGCTTGTTTCATCTTGTAACCGATAGCTATAAAACCTGGTTTCATTCTATCTAAGTGTTAGTAAATTATATTCTATACTCCCCTATTTTATTTGTTGAACAATAAATTAACTTTTGTATAATTTTTTATCTCCTATCGCTATTTATATTACTTAAAGAGACAGTTAGATAGTAATTAATTAAACAAATCAGTTTGTTAGTATAAGTGATTATTAAATGAATATTTTTTAAAATACTCTCCCCTTTTTTATGTTATAAAAAATATTGGGGAGAGATTTTACAATGCTACTAGTCCCCACTAAGTAGCATCATAGTGTAATAGATTATCTTATTATTATATTTCTCAAAATGTAATAATTCAGTTCAAAAGTAGAGTTTACAACATTAGATTTTCCCATACTAAGGAGTAGTATTATCCCTAAAATAATACCTAATACTAAAATTAACACACGTTAGAAAACTATAAAATAGGATTAGATAATTTCTAAAAATTAATATAACTAACTAATTATCAATAAATAAAAAAATTAAAAAAGAATTAGGTCTATCCTATACTGTCATTTTAAGACAGTACACTAAAAGGATACTATTTCTTAAATAAGAACTATTCTAAACAAATAATATAAAATCACAATTGAGAACAAATCAAAGGTGTAGTACTACTAAAATTCGAGGTTAATAACTACTTTGGAAAAACTAAATAAACATAATTAATATCCTTATAGAGCAGCGTGTAGTAATTCTAATTGCTTAAATCTTAAGGATAAGATAAATTATCTTATAATAAATTAACAAACAACAACACTTTAGAATAGGATGAAGTTACTTTTTTACAATTATATTGCGTAGACAAACAAAAACAACAATACATAACATGAAAACAACTCAAAACATTTTTAAACAGTACTTTAGCCTGTTTCATTTTACAAATCATTCGCAGATTAAATGCAATTTTTTCTTTAACAGTAGAATTTCACTTATTACTACACAAAAAGATATTTAACTTTTTTTAACAAAGTGAAAAATAAAGAATAAATTATAGTATAGAATTGATTACATATAACTTTACACTTGAGTTATTAGATTGAATTACTAGCTTATAGTATAAATACCCCATTTAATCTATAATATTAAAGCTTTCTTTCTTATTGTTTTATAATTACTAGGGCTAAAAGTAATTATAAGCAGCGTAATCATACCTACTATTTACTTATTGCATTTAATCAAAAATAAATGGATTCGAAAAAAAAATTACTACCTTTTAATCAAAGTAGAGTATTATTATTATCTATAATTGCCAGTTCATTTCCGATATGTACTCTAATATTAATCAATAAAATTTTATGTTTAAACATACTCTTCACAGAGTTTTTCCAAGTTCCTCTGCTTAATGATTACACTCTTAATATAACAAGGAGCTTTTTAAATTTTAACTCATCGAACATAAATATTTATGATCACCTATTAAATATTTTTATTTCTGGCTTATTCTACGGGATTACTCTCTTAGCAATATTATCAACTATATTTACCTACAGTACCTTTAGAATCAAAAAGCTAACTGTTTTTATATATTTAAGTACTTTTATATTACTCTCTTTTATATACTGTGATTTAGCTATATATACATCTTATACAATATCTATAGCGGGTTTTTTTATTAGGAGTTGTATTATAATTTCTTTACTATTTATAATACTTATCAAACTCTCTCAGTACTGTCCTTTTAGATATAAAAGAAAAATAAAGTTACATGAAACAACCCTATAT